>JALTZF010000100.1:0-12618 GCA_027046265.1 Pyrodictiaceae archaeon | reverse complement strand
CTTCTGTAAATAATTGAATGCTGCCAACGCTGCCTTAGCTGCTTCTCCAGCAGAGATAACAGCTTGTTTGAATGGTATATCCGTAACGTCCCCTGCCGCAAAGAGGCCGGGGGTTTTTGTCTGGCCTATTTTGTCAGTTACTATTTCATTGTTCTCATTAAGGTCTACAAGTTCCTTTACAAATTCCGTTTTAGCTTCATATCCTAGTTCAACAAATATTCCTTCAACCTCAAACATCTTTACTACTCCAGTCTTCTTATCACGAACTTTTATTCCTGTAACTCTGCGGCCATCGCCTACAACTTCTACAGGCTCGTGCTCTTCTAAGATCTCAATGTTTTCCGAAGTTTTTATGAGATCTATTATTTCAGGATCGCCATATAGTTTTGTCGGAGTTATGTAGTATACTCTGGGGCAGAGTCCTTTGAGTATTGAGACTGCTTCAAGACCTTGTTCGCCAACACCTACGACCGCTGTTATTCTTCCACGATATAATGGCCCATCACAGATAGTACAATAACTCACTCCTTTACCATCATATTCCTTCTCGCCGGGTATGTTCATTCGTTTTGGTGTTTTCCCAAAGGCTAGAATCACTGCCTCGGCTCTGTAGACATTGCCGCGATTCGTTATTACTTCGAATGTTCCATCAGCAAGCCTTGATATTTTTATGACCTCTTCTCCGTACTTCATTCTGGCCCCAAAGGTCTTTGCTTGCCGCTCTACACGCATGGCTAGGTCAAGCCCTTTTATTGCATCTATGCCTGGGTAATTCTCGATTACTGGAGCCATTAGAAGCTGCCCCCCGAGATCTCTGCTTACAATAAGAACATCTACTCCTTGTCTTGCAAGATAAAGCGCGGCGGTAAGTCCTGCTATCCCTGCACCAACCACTATCACATCATGTTTTTCTACATGCCCACCTTGAACTAAGGACATCATTTTCACCCGTTAATGTCGATACAGACAGGGCGTTATTTTTCCTTACGTACATCACCATTTGATTATTCATCCTAGCTACTACAAATAAGGGGTTTAAAACACTAATCATTATAATAAGAGGGGGTAAGATAGTGAAAGCTGAAAAGCGGAGTGACTTTAGAGATAAACCTCATGTGCGTCGTGCAATGCTTTGGGAACAAGTAGATTTTAATGGAAAGAAGGGCTATGTTAAATGCAACTTGTGCTCGCGAAGATGCATAATAGCGCCTGGACGCTATGGCGTATGCGGTGTGCGTAGAAACATAAACGGTGAGCTTTACACTTTAGTATATGGACTACTTACTGCACTAAATATAGATCCCATAGAAAAGAAGCCATTGTTTCATTTTGAGCCGGGAAGCGGTGTTTTATCAATAAGTACTGTAGGTTGCAACTTTTTCTGTGCTTTTTGTCAAAACTGGGAAATTAGCCAGTCACG
Source organism: Pyrodictiaceae archaeon (assembly GCA_027046265.1). Lineage (GTDB taxonomy): Archaea > Thermoproteota > Thermoprotei_A > Sulfolobales > Pyrodictiaceae > QNYQ01. The sequence goes on along the minus strand of JALTZF010000100.1, from coordinate 11,198 downwards.
CCTCGAAAAGGGGTTGTATGGCAAGTATATACCCCCAGATGAACTAGTTCAAATAGCACTTAATTATGGCGCTGATGGCATTGCTTATACATATAACGAGCCTACAATCTTTTTCGAGTACATGTACGATGTTGCACGTTTGGCTAAGAAGAATGGTCTTTTTAATGTAATGGTAACTAACGGGTATATGACTCCAGAAGCTATCAGGGAGCTAGGGTCATACATGGATGGTGCAACAGTAGACTTTAAGGGCAATGGGAACCCAGATTTCTACAAGAAATTTATGGGTGTTCCGGATCCTACACCCATCTATGACGCTTTGCTTGAAATGAAAGAACAAGGCTGGTACATTGAAATAACTAATCTGATTGTACCAAAATACGGGGATAGCGAAGGTGATTTGCGCAAGTTAGCTAGATGGATAGTTAGTAATTTAGGAGATGAAACTCCTTTCCATCTGCTACGCTTCCATCCAGATTACAAGCTCGTAAATTTGCCACCAACACCGGTATCTACGCTTGAAAAACTTGCCAAGGCGGCTATCGAAGAAGGACTTAAACACGTTTACATTGGTAACGTATGGGGTCATCCCCTAGAAAACACTTACTGCCCAAAATGTGGGTATGCAGTAATAGAAAGACGCGGATTTAGTATTATTGCATGGAGACTTAACAAAGAGAATAGATGTACAAAATGCGGCTACAAGCTTAATATACGTGGAAGATATCATGGCGGTTATTCGGGCATAACACCTTTAATTATTTGAGAGCACAGACCTTTATTAATTCTTATATATGGCCCTACACAAGGATAATATAGTTAATATGGATCTGGAAGAAAGTTAGGTGATTTGTATGAGCGGGGTTCACGAAGAACGGTTGAAGTTGCGTGAAGTAACTATACCAGTTGAAGTACCTGTAAGACCCGTATCTAAACGCGAGATAAAGCAGCTTGAAGCAATGTTAATTATAGGTACATTATTTAGACATGACGTTATACAAGCTGCTTTAAGTAAAGAGGAGTTCCTCACATGGGTAGATTCTCTCGCCATAGCGGCCTCTGCTTTAGCCATGGAAAAAGCTGGCTATACAGTAAGCCAAATAGCTGAAGAGCTAGGGCGTACTGAGGCCACTATTCGCCGTCACCTTAAAGGCGAAACTAAGGCGGGTAAGCTTGTGAGAGAGACTTATGAAATGCTTGTAAGAGGGGAGCTGAAGATAGCTATACCTGTTCTTAGTCCTGAAGCCGAAGAGGAGATTAAGGTTCTCAGTGAGCGTGTTGAGAAGCTAGAGAATGAACTAAGGCAGTTACGAGGAGAAAATACTGAGCTAAGAGAGAGAGTCCTCAGCCTAGAGGAGAGAATAAAAAAGGCCCTTGAAAAACTTGATGTTGCTATAAACACCATCAAAGAAGCTAAAAATATTTTGGAGTAGACGTGGGGGCTTTTACTACCAAAGCCTTTTCCCTTTTTCCTACACTTTGCTGAGTATTCTACAGTACTCTTAGAACGCTTGTATTCTAGTAGGTTCGCTCAGAACTTAACCAAGAGCATAACTTCTTGTAGCTACTCCCAGTAGTAAGAAGACTGAGATTCTCTCTAGGAATTCTACTGTTTAATGTGGGGTCCTCCTACAAGCTTTTCCAGGCAAAGACGATGGTTTTCCTCGTCTCTAGCTAGTTCTTGCAAGGTGATTCCCTCTTAGTGTCTATCTCTATTTACTTATGACTTAATAGACTGTATGGATGCGGCTAGTAATATTCAAAGCGGTATTCTTGACGTAATTAAATAATCCTTTGTGGCACGAATATTGAGTTTGGTATTACTTTTAATGTTTAAAGGAGGTACTAGCTGCGGTGATTTGAGATATGGACATAGACATGGAAGAGCTAGGGGAGACTATACAGTTGTTATACGATGCTATAATGTTCATAGAGAGTACACAAGGTAACTTAAGTCCTTTTGTCCCAACACAAGATAGTATTGGAGAACAGTTGGTAAGATACATAGATACATTTGTGGCGAAATTAAAGGAAGAGACAAACATAGTAGTATACTACGAGCCCGGATGCGGAGATGCGTCGTTTGCTAGGAGAGTTGCTTTAAGCATAAAATCATTATACATAGTGTGTTTAGAGATTGATAGGTATTTAGCATATGATGCTAGAGAAAGACTTGAAAGCTTGTATGCTGATGTTGTGTTAGGTGACTTATCAAGCTTTAGGCCGCGAAAGGCAGACATAGTTTATGCATACCTCTTGCCAAGAGCTGTCAAACATGTACTGCATACTCTCCAAGGACTAGGATCTATAGTCTTAAGTCTTGACTACCCTGCTGAAGACTCCAAGGGTGTATACGAGCTAGCCATACTACGCATAGATAATAGGAGTCTCTATGTCTACGTTAGCTAAGTTACACTATAGCTGGTCTATGCGAAGAGGAATATTTGCAAGTGCTGCTAGCCCCAAAGGCTTCATTGACACCACGTACGCAGATAGTCGAGCACCAAGTCTTTGCAGCCAGGTCTCCAGCGTGCCTACATGGAGTACAATGTCAGCAATAGCTACCTCAATTCTTTGAGGCGTTTCAGAAACACAAAATGCCCTACTATCGCTACAGGGCATTAATCCTTCTACTTCAGCAATATAGACTGCAATATGATGACTAGGAGGCGGTGTCTGAGGTGGTAAGCCTATAAGCATACGTACATACTCTCTTTGATAAGGCTTGCATGGTTCGTGGTGAAGCGAAAACGTAATACCATTAATTGACTTGCCCCCATGCTTAATAACAACATTATTCTCAACTAACCCGTACTTTAAGTTGAGTTCTCTAAAGAGACTACCATACATTAGTGCATCAACATAATAGAGTTCCACGTAACTTTTACCATCCCTACAAGTGCAGGGCAGACTGATCCTGCTCGAAGTATCAGTAAACACACACAAGCCAGCAACATTTGTGGAACCGGCAAATATGGTTCCAGCCATGTAATTATGAAGCTTTCCCCCATAGACGAAGTCTCCTGTGACAACTAATGGTATTCTTTTAACAGATTCATCTACGCTATATAGCATTTAGACTACGCCTCACTAACACAGTTTAACCTCATATTGATACTTTACTTTTCTTTTTTAAGTATTATAAGTATTAGAATATGGGGGTGGTGGACCGGCCGGGATTTGAACCCGGGACCTCTCGGGTGCGAACCGAGCGCTCTTCCAGGCTGAGCTACCGGCCCAACCACAGCTGGATTCCGTATGAACAATCTATCTTCTATTGTATAGGGGGTTTTATTTGGTTTTGTCAAGACCGTATAAAAGTCTTAATAACATGATTTATTATGCTTATTAATACGCTCTTATTTGGCTGATGATTTAATAGACGCGTATGAAATGTTAGTGTTATCTCATTAGCACTGCTATCACATATCACGTCATACTCCTCTATGAGCTTAAAAATCTCGTTTGTCTCGATGAACTCATCTATTACTTCCTCGATTTTATCCGTTGGAATACTATTACATAGCTCTAACGCAAATGTCACATTTAATTCTACTCCATCAGGACTCATGTCTAGGTAGAGGCTATTACACCATGTGGGCTTTGCATATAGCATAATACGTGGACCATAACTATCCAGGGTTAATTTCTCAATGTCACTTACTTGTAGCCCGTATTTTTCTAATATGTCATCAAGCATGTTTTCGACTAGATTACAGCATTTACCCTCCAAAACCAGCCCACCCTACCCTTAACTTCGCTTAGTTTATATCGGCTACCTAAGCTACTTATGCATGCCATTAGCATCCTTCTTTTGTTGACGGTATAGTTATTATTGACGGTAGTGTTGTATCCGCACTTGTAACAAGTGCCAAACCAGGCTTTAGCGATGCTATTAAAGAAATGTATTCATCACCTAGGATGTGCGCCCGTAATTCTTTCAAATCACTAGAGGAAGATATTCTATGAATAATCAGTGTGTTTATATTAGCTTCTGCCTGATATGTTAATATTCTCGGTGTATGTGTCACAAGAACGAGACCAAGATTGTACTTTCGAGCCTCAGATAACAGTGTTTCAATAATTTGTGCACCTATATCGACATAATTGTATGCTTCTTCTACCACTGCTAGTAGATTCTTTATGGTATTAGTACTATTATGTACCGCATAGTTAAATATCGTGTATAATACTAAGAGAGCGTATATTTTTCTTGTAAGAAGGCTGCGTATTGACGATAGGTCTATGACTGTTATCTTTTCACTAGTCAGCCAGTCAAGCGAAGAATTGCTATCTTCCAAGAGATTTACAGCTTTACTACCATGAGCAAGAATGGCTATTCTGCGCAACAAAGCTGACCAAACTTCTTTCTCGCCTTTACTCATATCATATAAACTTGACTTATACTCATATAGCTCATAGAGTAAATCTAGAAGATCAAACATGGAACGTGCTCTTAATGCCCTCTCAGCTAGCCGATAAAGCGAATCTCGTACTGCATCTTCGGGAACGCTGTAAACTTGCCTAGTAGAAAGCATAAGTATTCTTGACAGCGCGTTAATAGCTTGCTCGATGCTCCTAGATGTAACTGCTTCAAGTATGGAGGTTAGCACAAGGACTTGCTGTGGCGAAAGAGACAGAGCCTTTTCAAGCATGTTTACATACTCTTCAATACTCTCTACATTACTAATACTTATCCCAGGCAGAATGACCTCAACATCTTTGTCAATTATCTTAGCATACTCAGAGTGCCAATCGAGAATCACTACTTTTACGCCATGTAAATGAGAACATTGCGCTATACGTGCCGCTGTATGTGTCTTTCCGGAACCTGTAGATCCTATTACAGCTATATGCTTAAATAAATCATTTATGTTCAAGAAAAACGGCGCATCCATAGTATAACCTAACAGGACACCCTCGCTAGCCCTTCCATGTGCACTAACTCTAAAAGCTGTATCTTCATAAGGTGGAGGTAAGAGAGCAAATATTTTACCACATTCCCGCTCAATACAAGTTGATGAGACTTTTAGACCCGATGCAAGTGAAAGAATTTCCACTGAGTCTCTATCGCTAGTATTTATATAGCTAACACACTTTCCTTTGCTACACTCAAACACATATTCATAGTTTAGTGCCTCAAACATACTATAAAGTTCATCAACATAATCAAGTAACTCAACACTATAACCATTTACATAGATCTTGCCTTTTCTGCTAAACAAACTATGTGTACTATTCCAAATTCGCCGTAACATATAACCCCTTAACAGGCCAAGATTATACTCAAAGAACTCAATGAGTGTAGGATGAAACTACTCAAGATTATAGAAGGGCAATAAAAACCCAGTCGAATTGGGGGTGGTGGACCGGCCGGGATTTGAACCCGGGACCTCTCGGATGCCAACCGAGCGCTCTTCCAGGCTGAGCTACCGGCCCATCCAAGTAACTCCACTTGGAGAGTCTATCACATTACTACTGCTACTTATATACTTAACTTAGGTATTGAAAACAGTTTAGCATGTACCACTCTTAACCATCTTATAACGCTCATAAATTAAGACTGGGCTACTATTATTGAGTAGGATTCGACCCTGAATCGTTCGTCCACCTCTGTAACTCGTAATTCTTATAACCTCGCTAGCCCTGCGTATGTCATCTTCATCGGGTATTAAGATAGTCTTAATCATCCCTTTTGGTTCTTTTGATTCAAGTAAGAGAACATCTCCTATCCGCAATACGCATGCTTTTATGTTGTCCTCAAAGCCTACATACAATCCTTCAACAACGTCTAGGATTCTTTCTTTTACTGCAAAGAGGAGATTATCAAGATTAGCACCGTTATACACCACTAATATCTTCATTGCAGTATTTGTAGCATTTATCTCACCATTAGTCAACAATGCTAATGCTTGCTTTCTTTGAGGTACGAAACCTGCATAGCTCCTATACCCTGGTAACCCACCACTATGTCCTACTAGTCGTCCTAATGGAAATTTATTGTACACTATTAGTCCAAGACCATAATAGTCATCACCAAACAATTGTGATGTCATGCGAGCACGTGGCTTCATCATCTCATTTACTGTACTCTTAGAGATGATTTCAACTTCAGAGATCCCAGCAAGTGCTTGCATAAGCTTTAATACTTCAACCGCAGAAGTGTAGAGTCCACCGTCGCTCCACGCATGAGAGAAAGGCTCAATCCTACGTAGTTTACCGTCTATAGTAACATAGGGATAAGCCAGTTTTCCTGTCTCCTTTGCAACACTAGGACTGAAGAATATGTCTTTTATGCCTAGAGGCTCAGCTATAAACCTAGAAATGAATTCTTCATAAGGTAGACCGCTAACCTTCTCAATAACATAGCCTAACACAACATAGCCCTCATTAAGATAAAAGAATTCCTCACCAGGCTCTGCTATAGCCCACTTCTGTGCTGCTTTAGAAAGCAGTACTAACACATCCCTCTTAGTATAAGGGTGCATTGATGTGTCATGATAAAGGCTTGAAACAAGTGCCTCCGCATATGCTATAGCTGGTATTCCACTAGTATGAGACAATAAGTGCTCAATAGTGACTGGCTTTCCTTTAACTCTGAGTTCAATGCCTATGAACTTTTCAGCTGGATCATCAAGACTAAGTTTTCCATTTTCCACAAGCTTCATTATAGCTACACTAGTAAAGACCTTAGTTATTGAAGCTATAGCATAGATTGTATCAGGTGAAGAGGGGAGCCCTTGTTCGAGATCACGGTAGCCATAGCCTTCATAGATACTCGTACTAATGTCTTTGTCAATTAGTGCAAGACTAGCGCCAGGCGTATTACTCTTATACATTTCACGTAGCATAACATCATTAATACCAAGAAGTTCAACCAAGACAAAAACACCCACTACATACTAGGTCAGCTATGTATATATAATCCTAGACTAACTCAAGTTTTAAAGCTAAACATAGAAGTACTCGTGGCACAATGCCAAAATACGCATGGGAGTTAAAAACAAGCTACTTAAACTTTCTGCGCGACAAGCTTGTCCTGGACATATAGCCGACATGAGTTCTTGGTATTCGAGCTATAGGCATTAAGGCCACTAGTACAGACGCACCGGTTGCCATTACGCTGACTACTATTGCGTAATGATCTATAGACATTACACTCATAAGTAGTAGCACTAAACCAGTAACACTATAGCTTGCAGCCACTATAGCTGTACCACGAGACTCGCCCATCATCAATGATGCAAGCTTATACAAGCCCAAGTCTAGAAATGGAAACAAGGGAATAAGCCATAGCACTGCAAAGAGAATCCCATGAGACGCATTAAGCACGTGAACGTAGGCAGAATAAGCCATTAAGATTATGAGAAGAGAAGTCCTTGAACCTATAGAGTCTATTATCTTACCCGCAAGAGGACGAGCCAAAGCACCAATAAGGCCCGACGTTAAGTTAACAAGGCCATACGTCTCTAAACCCACCTCAACACTTAACCTACCCATATAGATACTACCAATAACTTCTACTACTAGAAATGACAGAGATGCAATAACAATAAGACATAAATATGTTGCTAATCCACTTGACCTATCATTGTTTAAAACTTTAGGCTTCCTATCAGGGAGCAATACAATAATCATGATATAGGCAATAACTATCATTATACCTGCAACAATCAGTGTAGGCTCCGAATTCACAATCTTGTAAAGCAATGGCGCAAAACCCGATCCAACACTATAGCCTATAGTTGAGCCAGCTGCAACTATACCAAGCTTGTATGTCTCGCCATTAAATAGAGACAGAGTATAGGCATATACTTGTGGTCCAGCCATGCTCCACATTATGCTTGCAAATAGCACTGATAGCCATAGAAGCTTTGGATTGTAAACAAAAGTGCCTGCAAGGATTAGGCCTAAACCTTCAAGTATACCAACAAGTAACACTGATTTATACCCCTTACGCTCAGCCAAAATACCGCCTACTATTCCTGTAATCGTTGGTATGGTCTCTGCTGCTGCCAACAATAAGAGGAAACCCTCCTGACGCGCATAAATCATTCTCGTTAGAGCATAATATATTCCCCACCCAGCCACATGCAGGACTTGCACCGATAATAGTACTGCAAGATAACGATTAACCCTAAACAATACTCATCACCTCATCATGACTATTTATCAGCAGATAAACCACACATCGGAAATAATCACTATAGGTAATCTATCTCCACATAACAGAATAATGACACTTTAAGCCAAAGACGCAAGCAGCAAATAGTAGTACTAACTTATCCTAGATCAGAACGGTAAGAAAACTTGTCACATAAACTTAACCTTTAACGGTGTGATAGATGTGTTCCCCGCAAATCCAGGTGCAGGCTACCCAGCTAATCATGAAGAGGTTCAGCACGATACCTATGAGGACGTGGAACTTACACCAGCCAGCTTCCATGTACTAAAGACGAGCAGCGATATAGCAGGCATGCTCCTTGAAAAACTCATGGAAGTAAGGGAGCTTCTAGAAAAACTCAAAACAACGCATAGAGACATCCTCGGCTACAAAGTTTTACCAAAGACAGAGCCTTTGCCAGGTATAGCAGTCGACTCTACATTTCCAATCGATGGAGGATTGGAGCTTATAGGTGGACGACTGGTTGCGGTCATAGCAGGCTACATTTGTTTCTTGGGGGTAAAAACAAGGGACATGCCCTGTAAGGATGTTTTTGCCAAAGCATGGCTTATTGAAAGCGAGGAACAACATAAACAAATACCTTTAGTAGCCAAATCCCTTGAAAAAGCCCTAACTCTACGATTGCTAAACAGTATAAAGGAGGAAAAGGCTGATGCTCGAATACTGCTATTGGATGGCGAGATAATTCCTTACCAATTACTATTTAGACACGAAAAAAGCATCCATGCAAACAAGCTTCTTTCACGACTAGATAGGCAGTGCTGTTCAATGCTTAGAGAAGCCGCTAAAGCCAATGTGGCCATAGTTGGCGTTGTTAAGCGTAGTTATTCTAAGCTCTTATCGGTAAAGCTCAATAGACTACTACCACTAAATGACAAGGCTATTCTCTCGCTAGTACTGGAGCAGGGACACTACACAGTTCTTGGTGATTTCAACGAGCTACTACCACGTTACGCTAGCCTCATAGCCCCTTACAATAAGGGGGATAAGTTTAGGAAGATCGTAGAGCAACGACTTTTATCATGTCCCGAGTACGGAGAAATAACTATTGCATACTACAAGCCTTCACGACCTTCAAGAGGAGCCTATGCTGTTAGAGTAGAGATCTTCACGCCCAAGAACTTCGATAAAAACATTGATGAAATACTTGGCATACTCAACTCGCTCACAAATCCTGCAACGGGCCTACCCTACCCTATAGACTTAGTTGACGAGTATACCAGAATGGAATCACGAATACTAGAGCTGTTAAGAAGAAGAATAATACACGTAATATCCACTATGAGTAAGAACCTGCCTGCCGGATCCTTAAAACTTCTAGCGCACACTAACCCGGAAAAGAAGTACATTTATGAGCCTCACAGAAGTAGAGGCTAGTGATTTAGTCTTAAAAGCATAGAAAGTCTTGGATCCCTAGAAAGCACATTAACTATAGCCTCTCTATCTGCAGCAAGGCTTATCAACCGCGTCTTTCCGTACCTTCCTCTACTCACTACACGAGCAGTAATTATACCTAACATGTCAAGCTCGTTTATTAGGTCGCTTATACGCCGTTGTGTAACCGCTTCAACGCCAATACTTTTTGCGTAACGTGCGTACTCCGTGTAGAGTTCACCCGTCGTAGTGTATGGTTGTAATAATGTCAGGTTTAGTAAGGAGACTAGTATCAGCTTAGCATGTAACGGAAGAGAGGACACCACCTCGATAACCCTATCACGTTCAATTTGCTGCCATGCCTTCTTGACATGTTCAATGGTTATTCTCTTAGAGTTCTCTCTTTCAGCAACCTCTCCAGCCACACGCAATAAATCAAGTGCACGGCGAGCATCTCCGTGCTCGCGGGCAGCTAGGGCTGCACAATAGTTTATTACATCATCACTTATTACTTCAGGATAGAAAGCTTGTTTAGCCCTTTCCCAGAGGATATCTCTGAGCTGCTCCGCATTATAAGGTGGAAATACTATTTCCTCCTCGCCAAGACTACTACGCACCCTGGCATCAAGCATTTCGACAAACCTTACATCATTTGTTATCCCAACTATAGAGACCTTAGTAGATCCCGGGGGTAAGTCATAACCTATTCTTGTCAACTTATACAGTATATCGTCGCCTCTCCGGCGTACAAGCCAGTCAATCTCGTCAAGCACAACTATGAAGACCCCTTTCCTTCTAGAAAATGCTTTCACTATCCTTGTATAAACTTCCGCAGTCGAAAGACCTGTGAAGGGCACTCTAACATTAAGACTTGAAGCTATATCAGCTAATACTTTGTATGGTGTATCTCTCTGCCTAGTATTAACATAAACAAAATCAACACTAACCCCCAGCTCTAGCGCCTTCTGCTTAAGCCTCTTCAACACATATAGAGTCACAGCTGTTTTACCCGTCCCAGTTAGCCCGTATATGAACAAGTTGTTTGGCCGGCTCTCTCTAAGTGCTTGTGCGAGCACACTACCAACACGTTTGATCTCGTTCTCTCTATGCGGGAGCTTGTCAGGTATGTAGTCAGGACTAAGTATGTCTCTATTCTTGAATATTCTGCTTCTTACAATACTGCTGAACACTTCATCAAGCACATCTGACAAATTAGCAATCACCATACCATAAATATAACACGTACTATAAGCACTATGCGTCCTCCACAAGCTCCACTAGACACTATAGTCTCACAATACGCTCGAATATAAGGCAGAGGGTGCTTAACGTCTATCCTAGACATTGACATCATTAAGAATTAGGTATATAAAGTCCAGCAACACAGGGGAAAGACTTCCAGGGGTTAAAGAATGCCTGCAGTGCATGACCCTGAAGTCATGAAGATTGTCTATAACAGGGTTCTAAATAAGCTGGTATGCCGCAAATGCGGTGCTTTAAATCCACCATCAGCAACAAAGTGTAGAAGATGCAAAAGCAAGAACTTGCGCCCCAAACGCCTACTTGCTGGCATGAAAAGAGGCTAAGCACATCTGCTTATTTAAAGAAATTCTTATTTTATTAAAACTTAAAAGAAGAT
>JALTZF010000099.1 GCA_027046265.1 Pyrodictiaceae archaeon | reverse complement strand
TTCACGTTGCAGTATCGCTATTGGCGATATCTTTCTTCCAGACGATAGTATCTCAAGAGTAATTGTTAAGACATGGATCTGTTATTTTGTTCCATTAATAGTAGATATTGTAGCTTTTGGTCATGGTAAAGATTATAGAGGTATATGTGACTCACTCAATGGGTGGTATAGCCTTGAGAAGCTTAAAGAATTCTTCTTGAAATTAGCTAGTGTTAAGGCAATGTATACACGTAGTCACGCTTTAGGTGGAATAGGCTATGCGGTCATCGTTAAGGATACTTGTAGGCTTAAGTGGAGCTAGTGGAATTATATATGGTATGAGACTTATAGAATACTTAAGTGAAAGACAGATGGTAGAAGCAGTAATATATACGAAGCCTGCTGAGATAGTTGCGCACTATGAGGAAGGTATAGATTTACGTAACTGGCTTAATAGAATGGCTGTAGATTCTTTTCGTGAGGATGAAATCGATGCACCTTATGCAAGTAGTAGTAGTGCAGCAGACGCAATGGTCATAATACCATGCAGCATGAATACATTAGCATCTATAGCTAATGGTTTGTCAAGTAATTTATTAACTCGGGCAGCATTAACAATGTTAAGACTTAGACGCCCTCTAGTACTCGTCATACGTGAAACCCCCTTGGGCTTGGCTGAGCTACGAAATATGCTGAAAGCAACCCTTAATGGTGCAACTATTCTTCCTGCATCGCCTGCATTCTACCATAAACCAAGAACGATTGATGATATAGTCAACTTTATTGTAGGAAAAGTGCTTGATGTGCTGGGAATTAGACATAACCTTTACAGATCATGGAGTTCCATTAAGACCTTTAAGCATAGATAAAACTAGTTGGACCCAATAATTAATATGGCTCTAGCTAGAACTCCTCATCTATTATATAGCCTCGACGTCTCATAAGCCTCTCAACTTTTGACATTTCTTCTTCTTCTTTCTTAAGTTCTTTCTCCATACTTTCAAGAGATTCTTCTTCTTTTCTAACGCTCTTCTCTTTGGCGTATAAGCACGAGCCATCTGGTAGCAATGCTTTAAGAGTACAGCTGGCATATTGGCATGATCCACCTATACATTCGTCCCCGATCCACCTACAATATGCTACTCTATGCATTCGTCCATGAGAAGGCTTTCTTAATGTTGTTAGTGCATTATTTAGGCATCTAAAATAAGGGCAAAGCGGATTACATTTTCCGTCGGGAAGAGGTGTGGGTCTTGGTCTTTCTCCTCTTCCACTGGGTGGCCTTCTTGGCGGCCCTCCTTTCCGTCTTGTGCTGTCAAATTCTCGTCTTCTACTAAATCCTGTTCGCATTACTCTTCACCTTCTCATTTCAAGTATTACCTCCTATCGATTAAGTTTTAAACTGTACAAGTAGCCCATTTAGTATACCATCTCTATGCCTAATGCGGATCCTTGTAGTAGAGGGTGACTTCTCAAGGTAATTGTATTATACAACCCTTATTAGGGCTTACTCCACTCGAATAATAGGTATGAAATTTTATTACCAGGATATACAAGTGCAAGTATAAAATCTTTTCTAACACTATGGCCTAGTCTTCCTGCACGCACGATATCTAATGGATCGATTTGGTCATAAGCTTTTACCACGTGAACAAGGTAGGGTGCGTGCTCTAAACCTGGCCCCTTCTCATATACTACGAAATCTGAGCCGTATTTTAGGCCTGAGCGTACAATGTAGCCTCTGTTCCTAAGGTCTCTATACACCAAGTAGAGTTCACTAAATCGTGGTATTACAGATAAGGCATATTTTTTTAAGTATTCTAAGTCTATCTTCTCTCCTTTTGTGCTATATACATCTAACAGCTTATTTTCTACTAGATAAACAGCCTCAATAAGACCTAGCTCTAAGGGTGCATTAAACTCAGTATCTTTTGGCTTGGGAATACCTAAGGGTTTACCGTAGTAGCCCAGTTTATAGATGTTGCGTGCTTGCGTGGTATCAAATACAACAACCCTAATCCCCAAGAGAATACCTTCGAGCATCTCATCACCTAGTAAGACATAGCGATATAATGTTAATATTAACAGTGTGCTACTAATATTGAAGTTGTAATTTAAATTGAAAGCAGGAATTGATTAAAGGAAGAGATGGGCTACCAGGACACCTGAAGGTGGCTGCGTAGGGATGCTTCCTTTACTGCTTTTGGCTCCCATGAAGAGCTAAGAATTTCACATCTTCGCTAGTATCACGTATTAAGTCGGCTATTTCTTCTAGCATTTCAGCTACATCTCTTAGAAGCAGTACTCCTATCATATTGCTACCAGCCTCTTTATATATCTGGAATGTGAGTTTTCTATAGATGTCGTCGGCGCTCTCTTCTATGGATAGTATTTTGTGTGCTTCTTCGTAGCTCTTCTTAGGGTTTGAGGTTAAGTGCTCTATTGAGGTTTCAAGTTTCTCGTACTCTTTTACGATGAGGTTTGCGAACTCAGTTAATAGTTCACGTATATCCTTCGTGACCTGTATAGAGTTTGAGGACATAACGTATAGTCTATATACTAGTCCTTCACTTTGCTGAGCAATACTTGTTAATTTCAGGAAAGCACTCCTATAGAGAGCATTGGTGAGGAGCAAGCTTCCTAGCCTAGCTAAGTATGTGAGAGCATCTTCTTTCATGGACTCAGTAAGCTCCTTAAGCCTTCTACTCTGTGATGTTAAGTCTTTGAGTTTATTGGTGTCATTTACCAAGAAAGCGTCCACAGCATCACTTATTATTGAGACTGTTTTAGATACTGTTCTAGCTATCCCTCTCATTTGTTCGCTTAAACTCTCCTCTGCTAGTGAGCGACGCCTAAGGGTTTCAGTCTCGAAATCATAGTATTCCTCAGCCAAGTTTTGTACCCCTCTTTCTCCACACGTGTGTTACTGTAGCTTGTACAGCTTTACCTTTTACGCGGGGAGGTATATAGGGGGATTAGCTAGTTTAGAATCAATGGTTCCTCGATGGGTCAAGCAGTCTCAGTTATTTTGGACAAATAAGGGATTTGGGATGAGTATTTCAGTATTAGTTGTTGATGCTCTTGCTAGAGGCGCCTATGGTAAGCGCCAAGTAACAGTTGATGTCATTGGTGCTGGTCCACGTACTGTTGTTGGTGTACTCGAGCAACTACATGGTGTTGATGTAGACCTCTATGTTGCAGAGGAGGTTGTATCTTCTAAAGACAAACTAAAGTATTTTGATGTACTAATGATTAGTGCAATGAGTATTGACGAGGAAACTGTTAAGAGAATAGTGAAGATATGGAGAAACTTACGGGAACACGGTCCTGTAATTATTGGAGGACCAGCTGTACTTGATGAAGGGTTTATTGTACGTGTTAACGCAGATCTTGCAGTTTATGGCGAAGCTGAACCTGTAATATTAAATTTGTTTAAGAGAGGGATTGTAGATCGTAGCGGGATAAATACGGAGTCTCTTTCCGAGCTTTGTGGCGTTATCTATCGTGTTCCAGGCAGTAAATCAGTTAGAGTCAATAGGCGTTGTCCAATAATGACTAGGAAAGAGTGGGAGAAATACCGTCCCAGTATACGTATAATCACTAAATATCCTCTTTTCTGGGCTGCGCGTGTATACGTCGAAGTTGTTAGGGGGTGTAGCAACTATACTATACCACAGTTGGAGGATATACTTCCTTCGGGGCTTCTGCCTAATAAGCCCGTACCAGGCTGTGCGTATTGTAGTGTTGTACCTCTATGGGGCTATGCAAGGAGCAGGAGTATTGAACTCATTTATGATGAAGTGAAAAAGCTTATAGATCAGGGTGTACACAGAATTGTTCTAAGCGGCCCCGATTTCCTCGACTATGGACGTGATTGGCTCGTAGAGCCAAAGCCTCTAGTAGACCCTGTGAACCCTGGGGCTAACGTTAAAGCTATACGTGAACTCTTGCACAGGATTGCAGACATTCCAGAAGTATCATCTGAGGAGGCTAGTGTAATGGTTGAAAATGTTAAGCCAAGCCTTGTTGACGAAAACTCTGCTGCTGCCCTAGGAGATTATTTGCGTGGAACCCCGGTTAATGTTGGCGTAGAGACAGGCGACGATAGATTATTGGTTGCTCTTGGTCGACCAGCATCATATAAGAAGTCTATAGAAGCAGTTAAACTTCTCATACGCCACGGATTAAGAGTCTACGTTTACATAATGTATTGTCTGCCTGGCGAAAATGAGAAAACTATTCTAAAAACTATCGAGCTCATGGAAAAACTTTACCGAATTGGTGTGGAGAAAATAACAGCTTACAAGTTTATGCCCCTCCCAAAGTCCTACTTAGAGAAGCTCATCAATAAAGTTAAGTGTAAACCAAATCACCCTATAAGAGCAAAATCCATAGAACTCAACAAGAAAGCTAAGAAAAAACTAATAGGAAAGACTATGACAGCAATAGTGGTAAGCGAACATCCTCGATACAAGAAGCCCTTAGCATATCCTCTTCATCATGGACCAGTGATAATGTTAGAGAATATAGCAGAAACTGGTGAGATAGTTCGCGTGCGCTTAACGGGAATTGTTAGTGATAGAATAGTTATGGGTGCTATAATACAGAGGAAAGGTAAAGTTATTAAGCATTAAACATTAGTAGTACTTGTCAACGATTTCTTGAAACTTTCTTGTCAGCTCATGTAGGTCGTCAAGGTCTTTCTCAATGTTCCTTGCATCTGACATTAAAAGCGTAGCTCCTTTGCGTGCTAGGATTAGGGCTTTCTTTAATACTTCTTCTTCATAAATAGAGCCAACTATTACGACGTACTCGCTTAATGTACTTATAGCATCTCTAACTTCGGCTTCTACATTATCTAAGACTATCTCACCTTCCATGAGGTTCCATAGACGCTTTCGTAGAACTCTAAGTCTCTTTAGGTAAGTAAAAGCTAGTGATTGTAACTCCTCATTAGAGAGGTCACGCCTAAGTCTATTAAGTGTTCTATTTAGTGCACGTACAGTTCTTGCATGCGTATCCGTAAAGTCCTCAAGTAACCTTAGCAACTTGTATGGATCAACTTCGTTTCTAATGTCTCCCTGTGGCATTAAGGTGCACCTTATTGAGTGCAGATGTTGTATCAGAAATGCTAGATATGTTAATTAGAAGGTGTTCCTTAGCTTATTTGTTGCCTCAACGCGCGTACTGTAGCTATGGAATTATCTGCTATACCATACTCAGGTAGATTACTGCCATTAACCCAGACTTCGTTTGGCGGGACGTTTTCATCAACTTCAACTTTATACTTGAACCGATGACGGTGAGCGACTACGACTTCAATGTATTCTGTCTCACCTATCTCCTGGATGAGTTGCGGGTTTAGCTTAGCTATCCCTTCTTTGATATCATCGTGGAAACGTAGCCGTACTCTACGCTCACGAACCCTCTTTTCCTTACCAAGAATTTGCGAAGCTGGCGGAATCATAGCCAATGCGCTGCGTATGTCTATTTTCTTGCGTGGCATATTATCTTGCCCAGTACTCTGCTTTTGTGCTTTATGTTCCTCTATCTTTCTCTCGGACAAGACCTTGTAGCACCTCCATATATGTGATCATCGCTTTCGAGCTGAGAGAATGCAACTTCATATCCAGTTATTAGGGGCTATACTGTTACCCGGGTTAATAATAGTATGGCTAGAAGATTGTGTGTTATATTGATGTAAGTAAATCTAATTCTATGCCTTGAAGAAACATCCTAATAGCCTTCTCTACTTTATCTAGATGCACTCTTACTTGCTTCCAAGTATCTCTATCTCTTATGGTGACAGTTTTATCTTCGAGTGTTACATGGTCAACAGTTATAGCTAAAGGTACACCTATTTCATCAACACGTGCATACCTTCTCCCTATGCTTCCATCATCATCGTATATAGCATAATACCCAGCCTCTATAAGTCTACGCCACACATCTTTTGCTATTTTTACAAGTCTCTCGTCACGTACAAGTGGAAATACGGCAACATCTATGGGCGCTATTCTCCTTGGTATTGAAAGTACTACTCGTCCACTCTTTTCTCTATATGCCTTATCTAGTACGACAAAGACTAGGCGCTCAATACCGAAAGAAGGTTCAGCAACGTGCGGCAAGAACCTCCTACCACTAATTTTTTCCTCTTTTTCAACTATTCTTACATGTTCAGCAGGTATAGTCACTCCATTAACCTCTACTACTCCTTTCTCTTTCAGCATTTTCTCAACTTCGTTAACATTAAGAGACTTAATAGCCTCTAGAACCTCTTTTGCTTTTGATTTAAACGTTCTGCCAACCCATGCAGGATTTACTAGAACCACTTTCTTTTTTATCCTTATTGGCTCTTTGAACTGTCTGAATACTGTAAGATCTTTGCCACTGTACCTCATGTGTCGGGAGAGATCATAATCTGTCCTATAGGCATGCCCTGAAACTTCTAGCCATCCAAGCCTACTAACTCTTACTAGCTGATCAAAAGTCTGGGCGGCATAGTGCGCCCTTTCTTCTGGTAACTTTTCATCAAAATACATATCAATATAATCAACACCAAGCTCTATTACAAAGTCACGCGCCACAGCCATCCAGTAAGCAAGCCAAGGTGTTATAATGACTTTTTCCTCTATAGCCTCCCTTACACTAAACTCTTCTGGTTTGGTTTCATCTCTTCTTTTTGCCTCTGCTCTTAATATGCGTAGTTTTCTATGCTCTACACGTGATATCATATCGTCTAAGAGCCCTTCATGCCATGGATCTTCTGGATCAAAAAAGAACTCTATCTCTGCTATTGTAAATTCTCGTAATCTAACTATACCTTGACGAGGTGAGATTTCATTTCTTGCTACACGTCCAATCTGGGCTATGCCAAGTGGCAGTCGCTGCCTCATAACCTCATATATTCTCTTAAAGTTTATAAACATGCCTTGTGCGGCTTCTGGCCTTAGGAAGCCTCTATTTTGAGCATAGGGCCCTATAGTGGTCTGAAATAGTAGATTAAACTTTCTAACTTCACTAAGTATGCCTCCACAGGCAGGGCAACGTATATCATGTTCGCGGATAAGCCTAGTCATCTCTTCTGGGGATAGCCCTTCAGCGTTCACGTGGAGTACATCCTCTATAAGATGGTCTGCTCTGAATTTTCTACCGCACTTTGTACACTCCACTATTGGGTCTGTAAAGTGTTCAAGATGTCCACTGGCCTCATAAACTTTTGATGGACCTATGACGGGGGTCTCTATTTCCACGACAAGTGGTTGTTGACGAATTATGAAATAGTCTCGCCATAGATTGATTATCTTGTTTTTCATTGCTATGCCAAGAGGGCCAAGATCATAGAACCCTGCCACACCACCGTATATTTCGTAGCTTGGCCAGAAGAATCCTCTGCGTTTAGCCAACTCCATTATTTTATCATATTTATCGCTATTGAACTTGTCAACAACGGTCAAGGTCTTCTACCCTGCAAAAATAGTTCCAGCCACTGCATTATATTAGAAGCGCTTCAAGCGTCTCCATATCGGTAAACATACTTCTGCCCAAACCTAGCTAAGAAAAACACAGGCCTACCAGGGGGAATAAGAGTGGTCTTAGAAGTTTTCGTGTCAAAGGCTTACTCGTACTTTGGCGGAGTTGAAAATGATTTTAATAAGGCTAAGGTTATCGTTGTAGGTGTACCCTTCGAGAGTTCAACAACGTACAAAACTGGTACACGATTTGCCCCTTATGCAATAAGGATAGCTTCATCGAACATAGAGTTTTACTCGATACGTGCTGACATTGATGTTGATGAAGTACCTATATACGATTTAGGTGATATAACTATATCGGGTAATAGAGATGAAACACTTAAGAGAATAGAAGAAGTTGCCGCCATCTTAGCAGATAATGCGGATAGCAAACTTATAGTATTTCTTGGTGGAGAGCATACTATAACACTAGGTGTAGTAAGAGGGCTTATTCGTAGGAGGAAAAATATCTGTGTAATAAGTATTGATGCGCATTTCGATTTACGTGAAGAATATTTAGACGATAAGCTTTCACATGCATGTGTTATGAGAAGAGTAGCAGAGCTAGTATCACCACAAAATATAATATTCTATGGCGTTAGAGCGTTTAGTGGAGAAGAGAAAGAATATGTGTTGAGAAATAATATTGTGTACGTTGATGTCCAAGAAATCCTTAAGTCGCCCACACGAAGCACCGCAAAGATCCTAGAGAAAATAAATGATCCAATAACTTGCACTCATGTACATGTTTCGATTGATATGGACGTTTATGATCCTAGTTATGCGCCAGGCGTCGGAAACCCTGAACCGGAGGGATTAACTCCATCGATTATGTTTGACTTTATTCATAGACTCATTTCAAGACTGCAAAGCAACAATCAGACTATAACAGTTGATGTTGTTGAGGTATCACCGCCAAATGACTGTAATGATGTAACTTCAATCCTTGCGGCAAAGACTATCATTGAAATTATTGCGTCATGGTATCTATCTAAGCACAGTAATAGTAAAGAGTAATGTATCTAGAACGGCTTTCCCTTGTTATACTGCTTTTATAAGCTTTCTTCCTATAGGTCTTATTTTGTAAATCACTCTATATCCACAATAGGGGCATTTTATGCTAGGCATATACTCAAGGTCTAATGCAGTAAATTCTCTGCCGCATTTTCCACACTTGTATCGTATCATTGATTTATCTTCTATAGGTGTAAACTCCTCTTCAAGGTAAGTGGTTTCCATGATTTTCTGACCCGGCTTTAACCGTTTGATACGAAACTCTTATAAGAATACCTCTCTACTGTAGTTTGCGCTGGGAACAAAGAAAATAGAATAATGGTTTGCATAGCTTAAATAAGTGTCCGGGTAGGGATGTGTATTCCATGAGTGGAGAACTCTCTTCACTTTGCGGTGGCCTTCCTCCTGAACTTTGTGAGCAGCTTGCAAGAGAACAGCAAATTATCAAGATAAAGTTAGAGAAACGCCGCTATGGGCGTGAAGTAACCATTATTGAGGGTCTGGATGAGAGAGAGATAAATCTTAAGAAGCTTGCTTCACAGCTTAAGTCAAAGTTGGCTACTGGTGGAACCTACAAGAATGGGCGTATAGAACTGCAAGGCGATCACAGACATCGAGTCAAGGCGATACTTATGGAAATGGGCTTTCCAGAGGAGAACATAATAATAGTAGAATAACCTTTTCCAAGGAAGTGCAAGGCCAGTATCCCGCTAGTAGCTGGGCATAAGCCACACTATTTTCATACTAATCATCTAATCTTGGTTATATAATTGGGACTCGTTTACTTTTCACTTCTTAACAAGTTATTGAAGAAAAAAGTTAAACTTATTTTTTCTTACATGGCGGTCCTATATAAATTTAGAGAAAAACTTATAAACAGTTTTTCGTGGAGTTGAGAGGATGGAGGCTTTAAAGATTCCGCCTCTAACATTGGGAGATAAAAGTTATAGAGGTGATTCGAGATGTATGAGGAAGAAACACCTTTTGACGAATACGAAGATGTGAGTAGTAGCGGCGGTAAATGTCCACCAGAGTACATTGTATTTGACGAGGAGCGTGGTGAGTATATCTGTACGCTTACTGGTGAAGTTGTTGAGGAGACTATCATAGACACAGGGCCTGAATGGCGTGCTTATACTCCTGAAGAGAGAACTCGCAGAAGTCGTGTCGGTAGCCCTCTCACTCATACACTTCCCGATTACGGTATACTGACTACTATATCTAGTTACAGGGATGCTTCTGGACGTAAACTTGAGGCACGTTTACGTATTGAAGCAAGTCGTTTGCGTCGATTACAAGCTAAGCTCCGTACAACTACGAGTATTGAGAAGAACATTGAGCAAGCCGCTAGAGAGATTAATCGTATTGTGGAGACTCTTAAGCTCCCAAGAAACATTATTGACTCAGCTATGATGATCTATAGACAAGCAGCAGAGAAAGGACTGGTACGTGGTCGCAGTCTTGAGTCTATGGTGGCAGCAGCAATATACGCTGCTTGTCGTATTCATAATATCCCTATTAGCATTGATAAAATCTCTGAGTACGTGAAAGGTGGAAGAAAGGAGGTTGCAAGGTGTTATAGACTTATAGTCCGCGAGCTACAGCTTCGTATGCCCATAGTTGATCCGACAAGATATGTGTCAAGAATAGTCTCAGCATTAAAGCTAAGCCCAGCCGTTGAACGCAGAGCAGCTGAAATACTAAGAGAAGCTAGACGTAGGGGCTTAACTGCTGGCAAAGATCCTGCTGGATTGGCTGCAGCTGCTATATACATAGCTGCGCTTGAACTGGGAGATCGTAGAACGCAGAAAGAGATAGCTGCAGCAGCTGGTGTGACGGAGGTCACGGTGAGAAATAGATATAAAGAACTTGTCCAAAAACTGAATATACCGCTTCCTGCACAATAAACAATAATGTTCTTGATGCTAAATAGTATCCCTACTACAATAATAATGATCTCATTTCCCGTTTTCTTTTAAACTATCGCAATCTTATTCTTCTGCTGTTCCTTTTTCTCACAGTCTGGTGGTAATAGTGGAGAATCTCCAGAGCCTTGCACGGCTTGAACTACGCCAACCAACAGAGTATTTTGAGAGCATTTATGTAGTTGAGAAAATAGTTTATCAATCACGTTCACAATATCAAGAGATTATGGTTGCAGAACTCAAAAACCTTGGTAAGACACTTATTCTTGATGGATGGATTCAAAGTACACTCATAGATGAATATATATATCATGAAGCTCTTGTACATCCAGCCATGTCTCTTCATCCGGAGCCCCGTAGAGTTCTCATACTGGGCGGCGGCGAAGGTGCTACTTTAAGAGAGGTCTTAAAACACAATACTGTGAAGGAAGCTGTCATGGTTGACATTGATCCTTTAGTAATTAAAGTAGCTAAAGATTATTTAGCTGAGTGGCACCAAGGCGCTTTCGAGGATCCACGTTCTCGTGTTTATATTATGGATGGCTTTGAATATGTTAGAAAGGCTATTAGTTCTGGAGAAAGATTTGATGTAGTTATAATGGATTTAACAGACCCCTTCGGGCCGGAGATAGCATCAAGACTATATACTGTTGAAGCTTTTGACTTAATAAAGCGGGTACTTGGCCGGCAAGG
>JALTZF010000098.1:9791-118912 GCA_027046265.1 Pyrodictiaceae archaeon | reverse complement strand
CTAACCTTATTGCTGTAGGGTACCTTGAAAGCGAAGGATTAGCTTCAATAAGCTTCTTAGAGTGGATGCGACTTAGTGTCCCGATATCATTCTTATTCTTCCTCATAATGACGGCTATCCTACTGCTATCCATAGGCAGAGTCGAAGTCCGTGCCGACATATACTCTGCTATGAGAAGATACTTCGAGATTGAAGTCCCCCAACATGTTACACCTCGCGAGAAACTATTCTACATAACCTTCATCCTCGTAGTCTCACTATGGATAATACGTGGTATAGCTGGTTTAGTTGATGTCTTAACCCCCATTGCAAGTCTAGTCCCTGATGATTCTGTTCCTGCAATACTTGCTAGTGTACTATTATTTGGGTTACCTAAAGGCTTAAAAGACCAAAAAGAAGAGCATGCGCACTTTTTTGATTGGCGTGATGCACTTAATAGAATGGATTGGGACACATTGTTCCTCTTTGCCGGCGGTCTAATAATGGGGAACTTCTTATTCCATAGTGGTGCAGGGACATGGCTGGGAGAGGTGCTTGTTGCATTGTTTGGGCACACATCTCTAGTTATATATGCACTCATAATGTTGACGTGGGGTTTAACCCAGGTAGCTTCTAATACTGCTTCAGCAAATGCATTAATACCTATAATCATATCTGTAGGGCTGGCATCTAATCTTGGACGGGGCACGATTGTATACTCTGTCATCACGGCAGCTCTCTCTTCGTCTATAGCTTTGACTCTTCCAGTCTCAACGCCCCCAAACGCTATAGTTTTTGCAGGAGGACAGATTAGGATAAAGACCATGGCTAAGTATGGACTCCTCTTATCACTAATATATATTGCATTACTGGTTTTTATGCTTAGAGTATTCTTTTAGGTAGGGTAAAGTACTGAAGAACTTTACTGGCACCACTTCTAATATTGGACGTTTTGTGTATACGTTGAGCCTAAAAACCAATACTAACACAAACGGACTGAATGGTGTTGAGTATGGTCATGCGCGTAGCCGTGGTTGGTGGTGGAGCAGCTGGAATGGCTACAGCTAGTAGAGTAAAGAGGCTACTAAGAGATAAAGCTGAAGTAGTAGTGTTTGAACGCGATAGATGGATCAGTTTTGCTTTATGCGGCACACCATACTATGTAGGGTTTAGGGTAAAACACCTAGAGGATCTTCTACATTATCCTCTCAGCGAGTTCACCGAAAAACGTGGGATAAGGGTTAGGCTTTCTACAGAAGTTGTAGAGATAGATGTTGGAAACAAGAGGCTTTATTTCCAAGAGAAGAACGGTAATAGCGGATGGTATGAATATGACTACCTTGTCCTGGCTACTGGTGCACGTCCACGCATCCCGGGAGAGTGGAGGGAATTTCTGGACTACGAAAACGTGTTCACTCTACACAGTCTCGATGATGCTGAAAGGATTAGAAGCTATATAGCGCGTAACCATGTAAAACATGTCGTGCTTGTAGGAGATGGCTACATATCTTATGAGCTTGCAGAGAACATAAGACAGTTAGGACGCGCAGTAACAATTGTTGGTAAACACGAGTACCCTCTCTCTAAAGCATTTGATGAAGACATGAAGGACCCAATAATATCAGCTCTAGAGAGTAATGGTGTACAGCTCCGCCTCGGCCAGCCCGCAAAGACGTTTGAAGTTGAGGGCGAAAAAGTTCGTAGAGCCGTCTTAGACAATGGTGACAGCATCGAAGCTGATGCCTTTATTTTAGCACCAGGAATAGCGCCGGAGACAAGGCTAGCTGAGAAGGCGGGTATTAAGATAGGAGAGACGGGCGCTATCTGGGTAAACGAGTATTTACAGACAAACTATGCTGAAGTATACGCTGTTGGCGATTCTGTTGAGACAACAGATCTAGTAACTGGGAAGCGTATATGGGCTCCACTAGCGCCTGTAGCTAACAAGATGGGGTTTGTTGCTGGCTCAAATATAGCTGGCGCTAAAGTAAGGTTCCCTGGTGTGGTGCGTACTAATGTCACTTCAGCCTTCGGGGTCTTTCTTGCGAGCACAGGATTAACGGAGAGGGAGGCGGTAGGAGCGGGATACGAAGCTGTTGCAGCTATACTTGAAGCAAATACCAAAGCGAGGTATGTTGGTAGTGGGAGAAAAATAGTACTTAAAGTTATAGCCGACGCCAAGACAGGTAGGTTGCTTGGTGCACAAGCTATAGGTGATGAGACGGCTTTCTGGCGGATAAACATAGTAGCAACACTATTAATGAAGAAAGCAACTGTATGGGACCTATTCTTCGATGACATAGGCTACATGCCTCTAACAAATCCGGTCTGGGACCCACTAATAATAGCTGCGAGACTATTAATGAGGAGACTGGGTTTAAGCCCTCCCAAGGTTTAAACAAATTTCTACTCTTCCTTCAGGCATGTTAGGGTCTACTCTTTTAACTATACAACATGTAAATTATACCCCCGAATACACAAGTAGAAGCTATATATCATGTTTCTAGTCCATACAAAAGTTTAATGGGAAGCTTAACGGAAATAATTTTACTAGAATGTGCACATATTTAATTTATAATTGAAGGGTGTTAAACAATGGCTGAGACTATAGCTGCGCAAGAAAACCAGGAGCATGCTGTCATATATTTACCGCCACCTAAGCTTGATGGTAGGATAAGCTTCGAAAAGGTATTGGCGATGCGGAGATCGATACGTGAGTATAGTAGTGAACCATTGACATTAAATGAGCTATCACAACTACTATGGGCAACATATGGTGTCACAGAGCCCAAGCATGGATTCAAGACGACACCTAGCGCTGGAGCTACATTTCCCCTAGTAATATATGTCATTGTTAAGCCAAATAGTGTAAGGACAAGCAATGGCTTCCTCGATCCAGGCTCTTACCGTTATGATCCCTATACACATAGCATATTATTGGTAAAGCGAGGAAATCTGATAAGAGAATTGTATAAAGCGTGTCTAAGACAAGCCTGGGTATTACGTGCACCAGTAAACATAATCATCGCGGCAATTTATGAGAGAACTACAGGATATTATGGTGAGAGAGGAAGACGTTATGTAATAATGGAGGTTGGGCATGCAAGCCAGAACCTCTATCTTCAAGCGACAGCTCTAGGTTTAGGGACTGTCGCTGTAGGCGCCTTTAAGGATGAACAAGTAAAGAGCATTGCTGGCTTGCGCACTGACGAAGAGCCGTTATACGTTATGCCTGTAGGAAAACCTACACGGCGCTATAGCCTTAAAGAAAAAGATTTACTAGAATATATAGAGGAGAATAGAAGACTTTACCAGCCGTAGTCTACCTGGATAGATTTCTATTGCTTATATTAAGCATAATAATGCTAGCTACTTAATAGGCAAGCTCTCTTTTATCTTCTATAATTATCAATATAACTTGGTGTACTATAGTGCTGGAAAGTATTGAGGTCAGTGTATCTTCTAGTAAGTTATCTGATAATGTTATTAGCTATTAACTTTAACCTTATTTTGTATGAAGTTCTCGCGAACATAATCTCTAGTTTCTATGTAATTAGGCTTAGTCCTTAGCCTTGATCGCTATTGTTTAGCTCTTAGGATGTTAGCTCCTCGTTTAGAAACTATTGATGCAAACATATGGGCAGTGTAAAGAGGTTCTGGTTGTCGTGTATAAAGTTGTAACTTGCAAATCTCCTTCCATGCACTTATGTAGTCTACACCGTAACTCGCTATAAACAATTCGCCTCGAGGGCATATTACCTTCTTTAAATCTCTCCACACACGATCTAATATCGCGAGTCTTACTTTCCAATCTTCAAAGTGCAGTCTTAGGGCTCTTTCAACAGCATCTCTATTGGGTTGATACCATACGACAACCACAATAGGAATACTTGTCCTATCATATATGCTCCATGGCTCAGCGACATTAAATCCTGCAAATATAGGTGTATCAAGTAGTAACATACGTAAATTGCTTATATCTCTCAAAGCCTTCCTGACAAGCGATACTATAACATCTGTTGCATCCATACCGTCAACAGTAAAACGATCCAGGTACACTCTGCACGGGCATAAAGAGTTGTCTTTGTAACAATGTATAGCAAGTACAGCTGAGGTATACTTCCATGACTTATTAAAGAAACCATCATCAATTCCGCCAATACATATCTGGTAATACATCTCACTACACCAGTGATATTGTTGTCTCCAATTATAAACATAATGGCCCGAAATCAATTAATATCCACTTGAGAAGAGTTGCATCCGTAAGCTCCCAAAAGAAGTCGTATCCCTAACTAACAGTGATGAACTTCTTCTTGTCTAAGCTGAAACCCTTAAACTAATATGTCATAGTGAGACTTCAGAGAGAAATTCTCTAAGCACATTTTGAGAACTCTGGCGTAATTATGGAATGGCTTCCATCACTGCATATTACGGTTTATTACGGTTCAACACTATAAGTAGCCTCCTGCGCCAACTGCATTCTGACTTTGTTCCTTACCCAGTAAGGTTCAGGGGGGATAATCTCGTCTATCTTATCAATAATGAGGTCGCTGAAGCGAAGCCACCCTCTTACAATCATATTTGTTAAAGCTTTCGTAGCCATATACGCTACGTAGACTCTGTCTATATTTTTGTGGGCAGCACGCACCATCTCCTTCAAAAGGCCATAGACGAGTCTTATGTGGTTAGTTGAGGTAGCCCTAATGTACACGCCATGTCTACTTTTCCCAGCTAATGTATAAAAAAGCTCCATAATTCTTGCAGGAACAGCAACTATAAGGGCTCCCTTAATTGAGCGGCCAGCAACAGGCATGGCGCTCCAAGCAGCTCTATGCATTAATTGTAATAACCCTAACTGTGCCTCTTCCTTGTCAATCATACCACCAAGTTGTACAACTTGTAAGTTATAGCCTTTCCGGAAAGCATACAATACAACAACGTTTTTATGGCCAATTGACGAACCTGCCTCTTGGATCCATTCAGCAACTAATCCTGCTTGCTCTGGTGTTAGGATCTTTCTTGCCTTAAATAGCACGATCTCTCGTGCCATTAGAAGTAAAGGAAGTGATAGCATACCTATAATGAATGATACAAAGAATATTGCTATTGTGCTGGCACCCGCTAAATATAATAGTAGTGCGGTAGCTAGTGATGCAAATACGGCGCCATGGTCGGGGCGCGGTGGGATGCCAGATATCACTCTTTAACACCATATTCTTAGTGAGTTGTCTCTAAGGTACTGTAAATGCTCTCCTTGTATAATAAGCAATACTATGTAGTGCATATTAACAGTTACTATAGTATACAAATAAGTTCTAGATTAAAACTAAACATAGTATTGCAGTTCCCATTATGATACTTACTGTTTTCCTGTAAGTTAGTCTAGATCTTTTCTTTTTTCTAAAATCCATTTGCAGCTCTTATGCACATAGGCGTCGCCTATCGCTATAAAGTCCTCAGGGTTGCCTGGCGGGTACTCATAGAGGGTGCAATCTGGTATTCCAGCCTCTCTAAACGCATCATGCCTATTTTTACAGCTTTCACAACGTCCACAATGATATTTACCGCTTAAATAACAACTCCATGTCTCATATACCAAGTTCCCTACAAGCCCATATGTCCTCTTAAGGTTCTCTGTCTTTGTAAGTCCCTCTCTCGCGGGGCTCCATATCTCTAGACGTCGTGACCCTCTGAAGTGACATACTCGAAGTGCTGTCTGCAGCGTCTCAATACATTCCGGGCTACAGTCAGGGTATAAAGGCTCCCAAGTATCTTCTCTGGGTTTTATATCATAATAATGTGAGCCATAAACTACGTAGACGTTTTCGTTTGGGTACAACTCAAGCAAGCTAAATGCGTAGGCGGACGCTATTGATAGCATTACGACGTTACGTATTGGTACAACTACAGTTGGCTGGTATGTTTCTTCAACTTTTACAGACTCATCTGTAAGCTGGGTCTTTGGCCATAAGTTCTTCATGAAACTTATATCTATGATTTTGTGCTCTACTATTTTTCCCCAATGCTTTTCCTTTGCCAGTTCACTAACCTTAGCCACCAGGTCTTTGACCACTTTCAGCTCCTTGGAGCCCTTCTGACCATAGTTAAAACTTAATACATGAACCTTACATCCTTCTGATAGCCAACGAACCATGTACCCAAAACTGTCTGGTCCACCACTAACTATAGCGATGACTCTGCATGGCTTTTTGATATTCGGCATAACTCCTCTTGCGGGCATTTAGACCACCATATTAAACTTTTTCTACGAGTTCCTACAGGTCTTTTGTCTTTTATAAGAGTGAACTAGTTTACTAAGAAATAATCTGCGGTTATAGGCTAGTATCAGGCAGGGATAGGAGGGTAGCTACGTGTGAAGAAGTACGAGTCAAGAATGTAAAAGATTATGGTGTTGTCCTTTCCCTACTTACTCCTAGTAAAACATAGCGTGTTTATGGTTTACTTCCTTATCTCTACCTTAGCTGGCTTTACATCAACTACTACGCCAATACCAACTGTCTTACCCATATCTCTCATTGCGAAGCGGCCTAGTTGTGGGAACTCACTATACTTCTCTATGACCATTGGCTTTATTGGCTTAAACTTTACTATTGCTGCATCTCCCATCTTTAGGAATTGTGGGTTCTTTTCTACTACTTGGCCTGTTCTTGGGTCAAGTTTTGCTTGTATCTCAACTATCCTGCATGCTATGCTTGCTGTGTGTGCGTGTATTACGGGGGTGTAGCCTACTGTTATAGCGCTTGGGTGCCATATTACGAATATGCGTGCTGTGAACTCTTCTGCTACTGTGGGAGGTTTGTCGAGGTGGCCTGCTACATCGCCGCGCTTAATGTCCCTCTTTGACACACCACGTACGTTGAAGCCTATGTTGTCTCCTGGCTCTGCCTGCTGTATTGGCTGGTGGTGCATCTCTATGCTTCTGACTTCGCCTGTGACTCCAGGTGGCATGAATACTACCTTGTCGCCGACCTTTAGCACGCCTGTCTCGACTCGGCCTACTGGTACTGTGCCTACACCAGGTATGGTGTAAACGTTCTGTATTGGTATTCTTAGTGGCTTGTCAACAGGTTTTGCTGGTGGCTTTAGACTGTCCAATGCTTCCACTAGTGTTGGGCCATTGTACCATGGCATATTGGGGCTTCTCTCTATCAGGTTCTCACCAGTCCAAGCTGAGACTGGTATGTATGGTATCTCGTCGACTTTGTAGCCTAGACCCTTCATGAACTTCTTTAGGATTGCTACTATCTGTTCATACCTCTGCTTACTGTACTGTACATCTGGTGCATCCATCTTGTTTATAGCCACTATTATCTGGTCGATACCCATTGTCTTTGCTAGTATTAGGTGCTCACGAGTTTGGCCCTCAGCACTCATGCCAGCCTCAAATTCGCCTTTCCTTGCAGAGACTACCAGTATTGCTGCGTCAGCCTGACTTGCACCAGTAATCATGTTCTTTATGAAGTCTCTATGGCCAGGAGCGTCAATTATGGTAAAGTAGTATTTCTTTGTCTCGAACTTTACGAAGCTTAGGTCTATTGTTAGACCACGCTCACGCTCTTCCTTGAGTCTGTCCATGAGCCATGCGAACTTGAATGACTCCTTGCCCTTCTTTTTAGCTTCATCTTCAAGTTGGCGTAGTGTCTTCTCGTCAACGAATCCTAGACGGAATAGTAAGTGGCCTACCAGTGTGCTTTTGCCGTGGTCTACGTGGCCTATCACAACGAGGTTCAAGTGAGTCTTCTGCTGGCTCATACACATTCACCTCATACGAGCTTACCGCCTCTACTTTTGCCGAGAAACCACCTTCAGCTAGGCAGGTCTTATAAAGGTTTAGTGTAGAGTATATATAGAGTGTGTATGAAGCAATGTTACCTGCTGCTTAGAGCTATGCGCTCTATTTCCTCCTTTCTCCTAATAGCATAACTCCTGCTATCGCCATTTGCAGCTGCTATTATCTCGTCAGCAAGACATTCTTCAATAGGCTTTGGATTATTAAAGGCACACATCCTAGCTCCTTCAGTTAAATGCTTGAGCGCTATATCGACACGATGTTGTGGTGCAACATCAACTGAAACAAAGTACGTTATACCGCCATACATTATTCTTGTAACGTCTTCACGGGGTGCAGAATTCTCAATTGCACGTACAAGGATCTGCAGAGGGTTCTCACCAGTTTTCAAGTGTATGAGTTCGAATGCTTGTTTGACAATATTATAAGTTAGATGCTTCTTTCCCATATTACGTCCTGGCCGCATTAGCTTATTTATTAGCCTCTCAACTATGGGGACCTCGGATTTACCAAAACGTCTGTGTTCGTGTCTTCCGCCTGTATGTGGTAAGTACACTGGTTTTAGACTAATATACCTCTTTAAACCAGGGTCACGTATCTCTATACCCTCAAAGCTCCACTTACCAAATAACTTGATACGTGCTGGGTCGATACCTGTCACTTTCTCCTCAGATGCTGATGCCACTAATCTTCACCCATAGCCTCCTGTCTATAGGAGAGGGGGTAAAACAAAGCTTTCCCTTTTCATTCTCAATATAATATATAGTCACTCTTCTTCCTCGTCCCACTCTTCTCCTTCACTTCTTAAACTATGTTCAAACTCCTCTTGCTGATCTACAAGACTCTTAGAAACATAAATTGGCCTATTATATAGTAGAGCGAGGAAGATGGCGTGACTGGGTATCATTTTTCGTGTCATTGATATGCCGCCAAGATTAAAGAATACCTTGGCTGTGTATAGTGATGTCCTATAATCTATCTCGTCAATAATGACGTGTTCAATAATTTCTCCGATGCCTTTCATTGAGTCTCTGAAATCAACTAACACCTCGAAAATAGACTCTCGTTCGCCAAGCCGAAATTCCTCGTCTGACCTTAGCTTATTTATGGCTACAATAATCTCGTAAGGCACATTATAGAGGGTAAACTCTCTCCCGTCCTCAAGCTCCAGAACTATGACTGGTATAGAGGGCATACCAGGTGTTGTGGGGAGTAACATAGCTGATACATTGCGTGCTTCTAATAATACATCCTTGTCTCTAGGTGGCGGCAAAACCTTATCACACCCTTCTGCTAGGCTTTGTAAAATAGTCCAGATACCCCTCTAGTCCTCTAGCCCCTTAATATCGCCTAGCCCAGAACTAGCAGAAAGTACTTTCTCATAAATTTGAAGGACGACTGAACAGTGAAATACTTGCCATGCTATGTGAGGATGCTAATAATGACTAATAAATAATCAATATTTCGGAGATTATGTTAGAGAGATCAGCGCTGTGGTTTTTGTTTCCGACCTTCAAGTATCGCTTTTAACGACACGCCGTTGACTGTGACAACTCTATAGCGTACTCCTGGGATGTCTCCCATTGAACGACCGCGTGGACCGCCTATACCTTCAATGAGTACCTCGTCATGCTCATCTACTACTAATAAGCCTCCGTCTCCTGGGACAAAAGCTGTGACTACGCGTCCGTTCTTCACTAACTGTACGCGTACACATTTACGTACAGCGGAGTTAGGCTGTCTAGCTTCAACACCTACTTTTTCAAGCACTATACCACGAGCCATGGGTGCTCCTTCTAGTGGATCGTACTTTTTCTTGAGGCCTAGCATACGTATCTTGAATTCTCTCTCACTCCAACGGAATTTAAGTCTTTTCCTACGGAGCTTTCTTGCAGCAAACATACCGCTTGGGGACTTCTTACCTGTCACGCGTGGCACCCCCTATTTTGTGTCATATTCAGCTAGACAGACTACCTTATTTTTATGTCGTCTATGTCAAAGTACCTTTTCAGTAATATGCGTGCTGTGGCAACTTTGCGTCCACCCCTGCCTATAGCTTTACCTTTGTCATTAGGGTCTACTGTAACATAGAGAATTTTCCTACCATTTCTCTCAACTAATCGTATGCCTAGTATTCTTGCTGGTGTAAAAATGTTCTTGACCATTGACTCAAGATCGTTGGCATATTCTATTACTTCAATATCCTTGCCTAAAACCCGTCTTAGCCTAGCAACGTTTGACCCTCTACGCCCTATGGCTCTCCCGGCATCTCCGGGCCTTACAACAAATATTATCTTGTTATTGTCATTATCTACAATGCAGTCTCTTGCTATGGCTCCAGTCAAGTCCTGTAGTAAGGCTATATACCTCATCTCTTCAGCTGTGAGCCTTATTTCGACCAAACCATAGATCACCTGTGCACAAGTGATTTTACTGTGCTGTTCTAGACTGAGTAGCTTCTATGAGCTCGAGTATACGTGAGTTACCAGGATCCAAGATTGATAGACTAGCGACAACGAAGGGTTTACCGCATACTGCTCCAAGCTCAACACTTGTGCCTGGGTAGATGTATACAGGTATATTGCTTAGTTTGGCATAGTATATAATGTCGCTCTTCAGTTCAGGAGGGGCATTAGCGGCAACAATAACCGCCTTAGCCTTACCTGTCTTAACATAGCGTAGAGTCTTTCTACTCCCTAAGACGACCTTACCAGTCTTGAGGGCGTTTACGAGTTCACGCTCAATGTCTGTGACTTGTACGCTCACCTAAATCACCCCTGCTCTGATCCACTCTTTTGTGTACCCTTAATCAATGTTGCAGGATTCATTGATACTACAACCATTCCAGTACCCATTCTGAGTATTCCACCCGCAATCACGGTCTCAGTTACACCAAGGAGTTTGTCCGTCTCTCCTCTTGCAGCGGCGTCGAATAAGTTTTGCGTGGTCATCTCGAAAGCTGCACGTGCTAGTGGACTTGGCTTTTCCCCGCTCACGCCATGGCGACCTATCTGTCTAACTCTGCCAGTCTGCGTCATTATGTCTGCAACAAGCATTAAGTGCCTTATGTCAACATCTAAGCCTTGTTCTTCAAGGACGTCCTTCATTTCGCGTATTAGGGCCAGTCTTGCAGCTTCAATTCCTAGAACCTCTTCTATCTCATGTATGTTATTGGTGTAGACTCTTCTCGGGTCAACCCCTGGTACCTCCAGCACATCAGGCAAATTGCTTCCTTCAGTGACTAAGAAGTATTCTGTTTTACCCTCCTCATTAACCATAGACTGTATTATAACTCTTCTTATCTTCCTTATACCCTTAATCTTAGCATTCAAAACCTTATCCTTCTTCTTTTGTAAGTCTATCAAGCTAAAACTCTCTGTTGGTGGTAAGTTAATATAGAGTACAAGTGGGTCAGACGGGTCTGACTCGACGTTGCCAAGCTTAAGCTTCTCTAACACCTTCTTTACCTGTTCAACAGTTACACCTTTGTCCTCCAACATTACTGGGTCTAAGCGAACTATGATCCTCATATTGATTAAGTCTATACTAACCTCTGAGGCTACATTAACTACACGCGTAAACTCTATTCTGCGGGCAACCTCTTTTGCCTTATTTTCATCATATCTGTGCTCCTCATCAAGGTATATATACATTATGGGTGTTGATGGCTCGCGACGTGCGTCAACGACCTCTATAAAGCGTGGAAGGCCCAGTGTGACGTTGAACTCTCTCATACCAGCATAGTGAAACGTACGTAGGGTCATCTGTGTACCTGGCTCTCCTATAGACTGAGCTGCAACTGTTCCAACAGGTTCACCAGGCTCTATCATGCTCAGCTCATATTCTCTAACAACGTTGTATATTATCTTAGTTGCTTCTTCGGGCGTTAACCCGTATTCCTGACACGTCCTCTTTAGCTTATCAATAAGTTCCTCATAGATCCTCTTAGGCAGCTTCTCAGCAGCTTCCCTTAGCGTAGTTTTAATCTTTGATTCAAGACTCTCCCACTCATATACCAGCTCAGCCATAACAATACACCTCCGTCCAAGTCTTATGTTCTCCATCCAATTACACGCTCTATCTCTCTATCAATATTGACCGCTTTGCCGTGGGCACTCTTCATAGGATCAACGCCGTCCTCGCCATAGACAAATTGGACTAGATCGCCATAAGGTGTACGCACTGTACCATCATACTCTACTCTGAGATCCTGCAGCGCATTTATAAGCCTACGCTGCATATATCCACTCTGTGATGTGCGTACGGCAGTATCAACAAGACCCTCACGCCCTCCTGCAGCATGGAAGAATACTTCCACCGGGCTCAAGCCATCGTAGAAGTTAGAGTAAACGAAACCCCTAGCTGCTGCACCAAGGTCACCTGGTCTGAAGTGAGGCAAGTATCTCCCTCTGTATCCCCTATGTATACGCTCTCCACGCACGGATTGCTGGCCTAGAAGGGCGGCCATCTGAGTTATATTGAGCTCGTTTCCACGTGCTCCAGTACGAGCCATTATGAACACGTTGTTGAATGGGTCTAGATAGTTTACCACAATATCTTCAACTCTCTTACGAGCATTAGATAGCACATCAAGTATCTTTAACTCCAACGACTCCTCCATTGTACGGCCTGGAACAGGCTCTAGCTTGCCCTGCTTGTACATTTCAATCACTTCATAGACTTCATTTTCTGCTTCATGAAGTATCACACGTATCTTTTCTTTAGCCTCTCTCGGTAATGCGACATCGTCAACAGTCATTGTAAAGCCTCGCTTCTCTATGAATCTTATGAACATCCTAAACATGTGGTCGTAAACGTATCTGGCGTAATCGCTTCCATACTCCTTTATTAGCCAGTGCATCATATTCTCTGGTTGCTCAGCACCTACAGCTTTCTTGTCGAGTACACCAGTGAGCAGCTCCCCTTTCTTTATGAGTATAAATGAGTCATTCCAGCACCACTCATTCTCGCATGCGAAAACGCCTGCTGATACACGTGCCCTGCCTCTAAAGTTGAAGTCCTCTGGTAGGAATAGGCTGATAAGCTGTTTCCCAGTCCACCTCTTTTTAGGAGATAATATGGCTGGTTCGGGTATTTCGCCGCGGTAGCCTGCTGCAGATAACAAGTCTACTACGTCTTCTAGAGTTAGTAATGTTGCTTTGCTTGTTAATAGATATGCGCCACTTACATAGTCTTGTACGCCGCCAATAATAGGGCCTCCGTAGCGTGGTGAGAGTATATGGTATTGGACAAGCATGAGCTCTCTTGCTTCAGCTTGAGCTTCTTCTGTTCGTGGAACATGTAGGTTCATCTCGTCGCCATCGAAGTCGGCGTTGTAGGGTGGGCATACAAGCAAGTTAAGTCTAAATGTTTTTCCTGGTAGAACTCTCACAATGTGCGCCATGATGGACATTCTGTGCAGGCTTGGCTGACGATTGAAGAGCACTATGTCGCCATTCTTTAAGTGTCTTTCAACCTTCCATCCCGGTGAGAGCATCTCTGCTATGCGTTTACGGTCGGCATATCTGAGGTCTATTTTTCTTCCATCAGGTGTTATGACATAGTTCGCACCAGGCCACTTGTATGGCCCATTGAGCACGTACTTCCGCATTTCCTCCAGATTCCATGGTGTAACGGGGACTCTTACAGTAAGGACTTTTGCTATTTCCTCAGGCACTCCAACTTCGTTAATGCTTAGGTTGGGGTCAGGTGATATGACTGTACGTGCTGAATAGTCTACACGTTTTCCACTAAGGTTTCCACGGAACCTTCCTTCTTTACCCTTGAGTCTTTGTGCTAAGCCTTTTAACGGTCTTCCACCGCGATGTCTCGCAACCGGGATACGTGGAAGCTCGTTATCAATGTAGGTTGCGACATGGTATTGTAGTAGTAGCCAGTGCTCATCTATAAGCCTTTGTGGAGCACCACTATCTAAGAGCTCACGAAGCTTCTCATTAGTTCTCACAATGTCTGCTAGCTTGTGAGTTAGGTCGTCCTCTGCACGGATACCTGTTTCGAGAACTATTGAGGGTCTTACCTGAACGGGTGGAACTGGTAACACTGTTAGAACCATCCATTCAGGGCGTGCCTCTTTCGGGTCTAGACCGAGTAGTTGTACATGCTCGTCTGGTATGTTTTGTAGTCTTTCCCTTATTTCGAACTGTGAGAGCTGTATCTTGCCTTCAGCTCGTTCCTCAAAATATGTATAAGGCTTCTCGAAGACTATCTTGTACTGTTTTTCGCCACAATGGGGGCACTCCATTACTTTGCTTGCACGCTTCTTAACGACTGTGACGAGCATTTTTGCTAATAGGGGCCATTTCTCTCTGAGCCTTCCATAGAGTTTAATGTAGCGATCAAGTTCTGCTTGTGGTAGAAGTATTCTACCACAACGCCGGCATGTTGTCCTTAGAGCATCGTATATGTGTTTAGCGAAGCCAACATGTATTACTGGTCTTGCAAGCTCTATATGACCGAAATGGCCAGGACAAGACTTGGCGTCATTGCCGCATGTAGGGCATATCTGGCCAGGTGCTATAACGCCCAGGCGTGGATCCATAAGACCGCCCTGTATTGGGCGGCCATCCTCGTCATATAGCTCACTCGTAACTATCGCTGTAACAGACATTTTTCTAATCTCGTCCGGTGAGAGCACACCAAACTTTATCTCTCTTATTGACTTCTCCTCTGGAATCATTGTCTCCCACCTTGTGTCAAGCATATTGCTCCATAATTATGAAGATTTGAAAATACAACTTAAGTTGGTTTCCACTCATGCTTTTCAGCTAATCTCAATCGTGGCATAACACACATACTCATGAGTTCTTGTAATAGTAGCTTGAAAGCATATGGTACTACTACTGCTGAAATCCTACCTTTATCACCATGGATAGGGCAGATGTATCTGCGCTTATTTCTGTCAAACCATGCTATGTGGCCACATTGCTCACATATATAGAGCACATACCTATCACTGCTTTCTAACATACGTTCTTTAAGAAGCATTGCTGCACCATGTCCAACAAGGCAATCCCTCTCCATCTCACCGAAACGGAGGCCACCTTCACGCGCCCTACCTTCAGTAGGCTGACGCGTGAGTACTTGTACAGGCCCGCGCGCTCTTGCATGTATTTTGTCAGCAACCATGTGATGTAGTTTTTGATAATACACTACACCTATCAGTATTGGGTTTCTAAGCATTTCTCCTGTACGGCCGTCATACATTAACTCAGTACCGTCGGGAGCGTAGCCAGCCTTCAATAGTTCTAGCTTTATTCCTTCAAGAGACTCTTTTGCAAAGGGTGTACCATCAACGAATCGTGCTTTCAACGCTGCATATTTCCCAGCTATTGTTTCGAAGAGCTGGCCTAGGGTCATGCGTGACGGGAATGCGTGGGGGTTAATGATAAGGTCTGGTGTTATGCCATCCTCTGTGAATGGCATGTCGTATTGTGGTATAAGCATGCCTATGACTCCTTTCTGTCCATGTCGCGACGCAAATTTATCTCCTAACTCCGGAATTCTCTGGTCTCGTACTCTTACCTTTACCAGCTTAAATCCTTCAATATTCTCTGTTATTATGACTGTATCAACGAACCCTTTTTCACCATGTCTCATCGTTACTGATGTATCTCTTCTCCTTACAGATACGGTGCCAAATTCCCGGTATTCTTCAAGGAATCGTGGAGGGCTAGTCTTGCCAATTAGTACCTCGCCACTGCCTACCTCGACCTCTGGACTTATTATACCATCTGCGTCAAGCTTTCTGTACATTTCCGGCGGCTTAGAACCTTCAACCCTCATTTCTGGCTTCTCTATTCTGTCCATTAGCCCTCCTGGATATCTCCTTTCTTCGGTGCTATATAGACGGAAAAACGTTGACCTTGCAAGGCCTCTATCTATCGAGGATTTGTTCATTATGACAGCGTCTTCTATGTTATATCCTGTAAAGGACATTACAGCTACAACCATGTTTTGCCCTGCAGGCCTCTCATTAAACCCTATTATGTCAAGTGCGCGTGTTTGTACGAGGGGTTTCTCTGGATAGTGTAGTAGGTGGCCACGTGTGTCTGCTCTAATCTGGAAATTAGCAGCGTATAGACCTAAGGCTTGTTTAGCCATCGCTGCCTGGTAAGTGTTACGAGGCGACTGGTTGTGCTCAGCATATGGTATTGTGCTCGCAGCTACTCCCAATATTCCTGCATGCCATATCTCCATATGAGTATGCTCGGGAGTCAGATCCTCTGGGTTAAGAGCTATGTACGCGTTCTCCTCTTCGTCGGCGTCAAGTAGCTCCACTATTCCGTGCTTAAGTAGGTCACTAAACTTCCATTCTCCCTTCTTTAGCTTCTCTACATGTTCAGGTTTAAACTTCAGCTCGCCATTCTCCACAACAAAAACTGGCCTCATGAGCCGGCCAGCATCGGTACTGATGTATACCTCAGTAACATATTCATTCTTATAAACTGAAACATTGACATATGGAGATAACTTGCCCTGTCTACGCAACCTCCTTATCTCCTTGGCTAAGGCATCGCCATCGGGGTGGAAACCTATGAGACGCCCATTTAGGAAGACTTTGCTCCATTTCTGGAGTTCTGGCGGATAATAACCTATTTTACGGACTTCCTCAAACAACTCAACAGCATCTTTTACCCCCATACTATACACTATCTTTTCAACATCTTTATCGTCTGTGCCAGGGGAAACCACTGCCATGAGTGCTAGATTCTTAACTAGACCACAGTTAGGCCCTTCAGGAGTCTCAAAGGGACATATTCTGCCCCATTGTGTTCCATGAACATCTCTGGCCTCGAAATGTGGCTGGCTACGGCTGAGTTGCGAAACTACTCTGCGCAAGTGGCTCAGTGTTGATATCCAGTTTGTCCTATCTAGTATTTGGCTCACACCTGTTCTTTGGCCAGGCCAATTACCAGTAGCTAAGGCTTCTCTAAGCCTGTTAGTCACTATGTCAGATCTTATTATTAGGCGTGCACTTATTCTTCTGCCTCTTACGCGTACCCTTTCAAGTTGTTGCCTTATATCGTAAGCCAGTGCACGCATAGCGACTCTAAAGACCATAGCTATTAGGTCGCCTGCAAGTAGAAGCCTCTTATTCGCATAATGATCCTTGTCGTCTTCCTCTCTGCGTCCAGCAACGTATTCTAGGAGCTGGGCTGCCATTTGGCCTAAAAATAAGGCTTTTCTCATGCGTGCCTCTGGAGTGGTGCCAATATGAGGTAAGAGTATATAGTCAAGTATACGTTCTGCAACACGTATTCTTTGCTCGCGTGGCCTGCCCATTCCCTCACGGAAACGGCTTCCTATAAAGTCTAATGCGTCCTCGACAGTGTTTATTGCACGAGCCTGCTCTAGCGACGGGATGAGCATCTGCTGGATTTGTGGGTCAGGACTAACAGCTAGTACAATATCTCTATCTTTCTCTAGGCCTAGAGCACGCATCATGATTACAAATGGAATTTTACTCATAGCCCTGCTCATTGATACATGGAGTGTCCCATCTTTGTGCATGTCTAGTAGTATTTGATATCTAACACCTGCGTGTGCAGAGATAACCTTTGCTGTATAAACTGCACTTGTACCAGCCCTTGCCTTGCCAACGAGTATGCGATTTAGTGCTTGGTCTTCTTGTATGACTATAACTCTTTCAGAACCATTAATTATGAAATAACCTCCGGGATCGCGGGGGTCTTCACCTGCCTCTATAAGCTTCCTGATACATTCTTCTCTGTCGGCTTCCAGGTCATAAAAGCATCGTGCTAGAGGATCAGCTTTGGAGCGCAACATTATAGGTAAATAGCCTATTACCACCTCCTCCGGATCATGTTCTATGCCGTTTTCTACAATAACAACCTTAGCCTTTATTGGGGCCCAGTAAGTAAGATCTCTAATGCGACACTCCATAGGCAATACAGGATGTTCACTTCCATCACTCTCTATTACTGTGGGCTCGCCGAGTTCTACATCAAGTATTTTAACTTCGTATTCGCGTCTAGGTGTAGCTATTACACCATAATCTTTAACTATCTGTTTCAAGTCCTTTTCAGTAAACCTATTAAATGAATCAATATGTTGTTTAACAAGACCATACTCTTCTATGAAAGCTTTCATGACAGCCCATCTATCCTCAGCGCTTGGAAACCCTTTCGTATTTATAGATGCAGCCATAAGCATCACCCTCAGAACACATCTTAGCTTGAGAAGTCAACCAAATATATAATAATTCTACCCATGACTGTGCATGGTATGTCTTGTTTATGAAATATAAGGGTACGGTTAACAGGGCCGCATTCTTCCAAGTCTATTCGATTCCCCTCCACTAACAAGCTAGTAACCAACTACATATCTATAAGCTATTGTTTCTCCGGATGTAGGACTTTTCCTGCGTATCCTAATTACATCTCCAGGCTTAGCACCAATGGCTCTTGCCACTGGATCTGTTACACGAATCCACGGAAGTTGATGTGGCGCAATTCCAAGCTCTTTGAGTATCTTGACAGCCTCTTCTGGTGGCACAATCTCGTGCTCTGGTACAAGTTCATGTTCAAGAATATTGAACTTCTTCTGTTTCGCCAAAATCTGCACCCAATGGGTAGTGTAGTCTACCTATGCGCTTCGGGGTTATTATATTAATACTTGTAGGCTAGTATTGTTTCATTTATTTCTAACGTAGTCTCTTCTTATTAACTTTCTTATTCATCCAAGAGTATCTGCGTATACGTCTACTCCTCCCATATCCGCAAGCAGCACAATAGCCTTTTGCTGCATTATAGGAGTGTCGTCCGCATCGCGGACATCGTATATGTGTGTAATTCTTACTCATTTTGCCGAATGAAGGTGTCCCCTTGCTCATAAAAGTGCGCCCTCCTTATCGGCTTATTTGTTATTTGAGGTACGCCATTTACATTTGTGCAGGTGATATCAGTAGTACTGTGTCACCCCTAATTACAATTGTCCCTAGCTTTCGCGTTTTTCCATCCTCAAGTATTTCTTCAGCATCTTCTAATACAAGATTTAAATGTTGGTCATAGCTTTTGAGCCTTCCACGGACCTCGTAGCTACCACGTAATCTAACAAGAACAATACTCCCTATGCTATCACCTAGTACACGGTGCGTTGTCTCAGCCATTTTCCTCGCACCCGGACAATCAGAGACAAGGGGGAGGGTTTTATAATAATGTACCCCTCTTTCTGCATTGTACGGGTAGCCTTGAGGCGTTGGGTTTTATCGAAGAAGGACAAGAAGAAGTTGTTTAACGAGATAACTAGGTTATATCCTAGACTCAATCTTAGCAGGGATTTGAATATTGAAATTGTCATAGAAGATGAAATACAACTATATTTATTCAATTCTATACCTGCTTTTATAGAACTTTACTACAGTGATAAGAGACTCTTAGTACCACACCTAAAATATCTGCTCAAAACAGAGTTCCGAAGATGGCTCCCAGTATTAGTTGTCGATGAAGGCGCAGTTAAACCTATTTCGCGTGGAGCAGATCTAATGAGACCTGGCATTATACGTATAGAGGGGACATTCAAGGCTGGTGATATTGTAGCTGTAGTCGAGCCTAGTCGGGGCCTCCCTCTAGCTATCCACTTAGCGCAATATGACTCAGAGGAAATCATCGCTATGGAAAAGGGCCGTGTAAGTAAGAGTTTACACCATCTTGGTGATAAGTATTGGAAACTTGTAGAATCACTCTGAGCTCAAGTTACACCAGCCAAATATATGCTATCGAGTATTGATGGTGTATAGACTTTGACGTCAGACGGCAAACCTAGGTTACGTGCTTTTCTCCGTATAGACTCTGCTAGTGCATGTATCGCTTGTGGTTCACCATGATTTAGTATTATATTTCTTGGCTTTGGATTCATGTTTGCGAGAAAAGCCAGCAACTGTCTTCTGTCAGAATGACCAGAGAACCCATCCACA
Organism: Pyrodictiaceae archaeon; assembly: GCA_027046265.1. GTDB lineage: Archaea > Thermoproteota > Thermoprotei_A > Sulfolobales > Pyrodictiaceae > QNYQ01. The sequence goes on along the minus strand of JALTZF010000098.1, from coordinate 99,164 downwards.
GAGTACACATCCATTTTTATCCTCACCAGCTCCACTTTACCATCTTCTGTAACCATTGTGATCTCTCTCTCACCATCAAGAATGCGCCTGCCTAATGTGCCTTTTGCTTGGTACGCTACAAATACAAGGGCATTCCGAGGATCTTCAGCTAGTAAGCGGAGATACTCTACTGAGGGACCGCCATTAAGCATGCCAGATGTTGCTAGTATTACTGCTGATTCATCACTTTTTGCAATATCTTCTCTCATTTGTCTCTTGTCAACCCGAATAACGTTTTCATGGTCAAAGGGGTTTTCATCTCGGAGAATCTTGCTCCTCACTTGATTAGATAGGAGTTCAGGGTAGGAGAGGTGGATAGCGTTTACTTCTTTGATACTCCCATCAACATAAACCTTTAGTTCCTCTGGGAGGATTTTCTTCTTGAGGGCATCTACTAAGACTAGCAGTATTTCTTGTGCTCTACCCACGGCCATGACGGGTATGAGTACTTTTCCTCTACGTGACACAGTTCTACTAATTATACTTATGAGCTCAAATTCCGCCTCTTCGCGTTTTGGCTGGTCTTTGTTACCATATGTGCTTTCCATTATGAGTGTTTCAACACGTGGGAATTCGGTATGAGCTTTATCAAGTAAACGTGTTTTTCCAAATTTGAAGTCTCCTGTATATACTATATTATGTAGTCCTTCACCTATGTGTAGATGTGCTATTGCGGAACCAAGTATATGCCCAGCATTATAGAATGTTAGTTTTATGTCTGGAGCTATGTCTGTAACCTCTCCATACTCAAGTGGTATCGTATGGAGAACCATTTTCTTCACTTCAATTTGAGTATATGGTGGATTCCGTCCGCTACGCTGTGTTATATCGAGTAGGTCTAGCTGGCTTAGGACCATGAGATCTAGTGTAGGCTTTGTGGCATATACTGGACCGCGATAACCGTATTTAAAGAGATAGGGCACTAAACCCATGTGATCTAAGTGTGCATGCGTGATTACTACAGCGTCAAGCTCATCTAAACGAAGCTGTTCCACGTCTAGTCGGGGATAGAGGCTATATCCATCGCCTGCAGGATTAATTCCAGCGTCAAGTAATACTCTGCTTTCGCTTGTTTCAATCAGTATTGCCGAACGCCCAACCTCCATAAATCCTCCAAGAGCTGTTATTCTTACATACCGATTCTCAAACAGTACACCTCGATGTATGCGCTCTCCTGTTGCACGTAGCATTTCAAGCCTATAATTACTCTGAGAATACATGTAATCTATTATCTGATTAATAGTTTTAAGATCTTCGTGTTTTGCTGGTGGTACACGAATAACACGTGGCCTCCATCCGGTCTCAGCCAATATCTTACTGTAAACTTGTCTTGATTTACCGTAGACTAGTCCTACTTTTCGTGCTTTTATTATGACTTCCCCAAGTACATCGTCAAACCTTATTTCCTCAATGCCAGCCTCCTCTGGTACTAGTTTTCTAATAATTTTCTCTGCATCTTTAGGGTTTTTTCGCACTGAGGGATCAGTTCTAATAACGATCCTCTTCTTAAGAGCCTTAGCTATATCACGTGCGAGTTCAGGGTATTCAATGAATACTTTAGGATCTTTTACATATATCGCTATTTCTGGGCCTTCAAATTCAATACGTGTAACTTGTACTGCTCGTGGTATTAATTTAGTTGCTATGTGTAATGCTAATCGTTTCATTTCACTACGCTTATACACTATACCATCACCTAGGGATTGTGTGATGTCCTATGAGGACTGACAACATAACTAATGCTTAGGTCATTGATCTGGATCGTATTCATAACTTGTCTTTAATCTTTCGCGTTTTCTCAAGAAAACTTAATGAGTTATATTAGGTATAATAGTGCATATTATGTGACTAAAACATACATGTGTAGGCTTTGGTGTTGTATTAATCATTACATGACACCTAGGTGCTTACATAAGTGTACAATTTATGTACTACGTGGGGCCATGTGTGAAGTGCTATCAACAGATAATATATATACTTGGATAGATCTATGTACATTCATTAATGTCACTGATTGGAGTAGTTAGTTAGAATAGTCCACTCATGAAGTGAACCTGAACAGACTAATAACTTTTATGTAGGTTTTAGGTGTTATTTATAGATTAAAACTATACCATTTTATGTAGTCTTCTCCTATGACTACTACATCAATGCCATTTCCGCTAAACGAATCTCTTTTTGTTGCAGCGTATACTGCTCTCTTGGCCAATTCTACTGCTTCATCCTCTGTCAAGTTTTCGCGATAGCCGTCTTCGATTACTCCTATAGCTATTGGTGAACCAGAACCTGTTGCGACATACTCCTCCTCGGTAACACTACCGAACCAGTCTATGTTGAATAGTCTTGGTGCAGTATCATATCCTCCAAGCAAGAGCTGTACTATGTATGGGTAAAACCTGGCTGAATGAAGGATTATTGATAAGTACTCTGCAGCAGATCTTACTGAGGGTTTCATTTTTGTTGTGTAATATTTGTAGCGTAGATGATTTGAAAGCCACTCTGCAAGTATCTGTGCATCTGCTACTAAACCTGCTGTGGTCATCGCCATGTAGTCTGTTATCTGAACTATTTTCCTTATCTTCTTATGTGCAATATAGTAGCCGCTTGTAGCCCTCCTATCAGCAGCCAGTATAGTAAAGTTTTTTGTTCTAATTCCCACTGTAGTTGTACCATGTAGCGCTTTCTGAAGTAGTAGTTTTTGAACTTGTTCACGGGCAATGTTACTGTTAATGTTATTTGGTAGTATCATGTCTTTCCCGCCTCTTCCACTTTTCATCAAGCATATTAGGGGGACAATAAATGTATTAAGTCTCAGACAACACCAACAACTAAGATAGCATTATTATACTAGAGTGGATGGCAGGTTATTTAAAATGCTCCATGAGATAGAGTTGCCACGTTATATTGTAATAGGTGAGAATGCACTAAGAAGTGTTGGTAACGTACTAAGTAGGCTTGGGGTCTCAGGGAATTCAACAATACTCGTAGTCACAGGCCCTAATGTCTGGTCTCTCCATGGAGACAAACTTATGAGTGTGTTACCGAGCGGTGTTGATGTCCGTGTTGAGCGTGCAACTCAAGCTTCTATAGATGCTGCTGAGAGCATAGCGCAAAAAGCTATAAAATACAATGTTGATATCGTGATTGGTTTTGGTGGTGGCAAAGCTATTGACCTTGCCAAATATGCAGCCTTTAAGACTAGAAGGGCTATGGTGAGTATACCTACAAGCCCATCTCATGACGGCGTTGCTTCACCCTTCATCTCGTTGAAGGGTTCAGATAAGCCTTACTCTATGAAGTCAAATACTCCAGCAGCAATAATAGCTGATATAGACATATTATCTTCAGCCCCTATCCGTCTCATTCGTGCTGGTGCTGGAGATCTCGTTGGAAAGCTTACAGCAGTACGGGATTGGATGCTTGCACATAAACTAAAAGGAGAATACTACGGTGACTATGCAGCTAAACTTGCATTACTTTCTGCTAAGCATGTCCTAGAGTATGCTAGAGAGATAGGTCGTGGGAGTAAGGCTGGTGTCCGCGTTCTAGTTGAGGGGCTGATAAGTAGTAGTGTAGCCATGTGTATAGCAGGCTCAACAAGGCCTGCAAGCGGTTCAGAGCACTTGTTTAGTCATGCTCTCGACATATTGTACCCCGGCAAGGCGTTGCATGGTGAGCAGGTAGCTTTAGGGGCTATTATGATGATGTATCTCCATGGTGGGCCTTGGAAGAGAATTAGGAAGACCCTCAGGTTGCTCGGTCTACCTGTGTCTGCCGAAGAGCTTGGTGTCCCAGACGATGTTATAGTAGAAGCTCTTACAATGGCACACAGGATTAGACCAGAACGATACACAATCCTGGGTGAGAGTGGCTTAACTAGAGAAGCTGCAGAGAAGTTGGCTAAACTTACTGGTGTAATTTAGTTAAAGTTAGATAGAAGATTAGGCTCTATTCGTATTAGCATAGTGTTCAAGGGTTCTCTGTAGACCTCCTACAGTCTCGGGTGTACACCTCCCATTATCAAGACATCTTGATATACGTCTTGAGATTAAGTCAGCATAATAGGTTGGTGTTGGTAAGCGGTAGTCGGGCTCTAGAAGTAGTTGTATGATTCTTATTGCGGATTCTAAAGTTATATATGCACCTGGACTGACATAGATTCTCTTCTTTTTGTTAGGTACGAGAACTGCAGCAAGAGGTTCGTCAGTTTTGGGGTCATAGACGTATCCCTCTATGGATATCTTGGACTTCTTGTTAACATTTCTGACCTTCTCTATACCATATAGTCTTTTCTTGGCAACTCCTATGCTTGGTATGTTTAGCGCTAGGCCTATATGTGAAGCTATGCCAGCATTACGGGGATGAGCTATGCCATGTCCATCTATAATTGCTATAAAACATCTGGGTGTTGTTTTAATTTTCTTAACTAGACTGAGATAAGCAGTATAGTAAAGTGGAGCTTCTCTAAAAGCAAGCAAACCGGGTATATACTCTAAGGGAGGTTCTCCCATAGCGATAGCATAGCTAATTAGCTCGTTAGTGTTTATATTTACAAGTGTTGCGACAGCTATACCTCCATATCTCTTCGAGTATGATGCATCGAATCCTACCGCGTAAGAATTTAATAATTCTTTGAGTGGACACAAATCTTTCTTTATTGTTGATAGAACCTTGTGTCCAATCTTTTTTTGTACTTCAATTAGTTTTTGACGTATAGTCATTACCTCACTTACACCCACATTGAATCTTATACAGACCTAAAAGTGTTGAAACTATACCCTTATGCTCTCCTCTTTAATGCGTGTTGTCCCGTTTTCACTGTGTATTATAAGTATATCAATGCCATCACCAGACATTACGTCTCTCTCTATTGCTACTTTGACTGCAGAAATAGCTAGCTCTTTTGCCTTATCAAGTGGCATGTCAATATTGTAATTGCTCTCGATGAGCCCTATCGCTATTGATGCTCCTGTCCCTATTGCTGCGTAATCGTCTTCAATTAATGAGCCTACAGGATCCATTACATATAGCCTAGCCCTGCCATCCTCTTCAACTCCACCTACGAGTACTTCTGAGAGGAAGGGAAAGTATTTGTACGAATAAAGAATAGTCGCTAATAGTTTCGCGGCAGCTTTAACGCTTAAGCGTCTTCCAACTGTTATCTCGTGATATGAGAGTTCTGCTGCTATGACCTTAGCTATGGCCTGCATGTCAGCAAAGAGACCAGCAAGAGCTATTCCTAGATAGTCTGTTATCTTGTACACCTTCTTAGCACTTCTACTAACTACAAAACCTCCGTAGCTTACTCTACGCTCTGCCGCTAGTACAACATAATTGCGACCTTTTATTCCCACAGCTGTTGCCCCGGTCCCATAACTCAAGGCTTAAAGCACCCCCTTCTCACTCCTCCTTAACTTATCTTGTTTCGGGAATTAATATTGCTAGGCTTAATCAGAGTGCACATTCTGTGTTCCTTATGAGTCTGAATGAGGCTACTTTATCTTTTACTTTAAGATAAAGCATATTGCAAAGACTTTCTTTACCTTAGTTTCAGCCAGCACAGCGACATAGACAACTTAGATTTATGCAACAAAATATGGTGATTTAATAAGGAGTAGAAGAGGAATGGTAAGAATGGACTTACAATTATCAGTTATAGAGCCTAAATCCAAGTGCCCTCATTGTGGTTCGTCAAATATTGTTATAGATTATAAGAATGGAGTACTAGTATGTAGAGCATGCGGCTATGTACTTGATGAATTCATAGTAGAATATAGCGCATCTAGTGGTGCTAATTTGAATGGCCAGTACCTAACAAGACAAGGTACTGATATACGGTACAAATATGATCTGGCAAGTAACCAGTTCAAACTTGCTGAAATAAGAGATAGGCTTAGACTAGCCGACATTATAGGTTTCGAAAACAATATCTTCAGAGATCTTGATCCCAGGCTTGTTAGACGATTAGCGACACTCCTAAGGAACAAATGCATAGATAAAACAGTAAAAAGGCTTAGTAAGAATGAAGCCGCAGCATTTCTCTATCTCGCTTATACTGTGCTAGAAGACGAGTATCCTTTTATTGCTGAAGTTGCGATAATGTATAATATATCACGTTCACGTGCACGCAGCTTAATGCGAAAAGTCAAGAAATGCCTGCCAACTCCATCTATAATAAATCTCATTCAATAGCAGTAACCATGATATGTAACTTATTACTACTGACACTATGGCGAAGTGAAAGAGAATAATAAGGGATAATTTCAAGCTGTGAGTCTAGGGAGCATAGGTCGTGGCTAAGAATCAAGAGTTAGAGGAGCATACAAATAATCTACCATGGCTTGAAAGACAATATGAGGCACAGAAGCTTATAACAACTGTTAGAAAGATAAAGGAAATACACGTGTACTCAAGTGATGAAATAATACGTGTTGTTGGTCAGCGCTATAGAAGACTCAGGCCTAGAAGGCCCGGCAAGAGGGGGCACATTGAGTTTGAGCTGAAGAGATTAGAGACTGTGTTTAATGTTGCTTACTCTCGTCTTAAACAAGCAGCTGAAATGCCCAACATAGAGTCTTTGAGCGCCTTCCATAGAAGTCTTGTTGACTCATTTATTGGTTCTGAACAGTATATAAAAGCGCTCAAACGTGTCCGTAAAGGTTTGCGCCTAATAAGGAATTTCTGGAATGAGTATAGGCTACTAATATTATCATCACAGTCACCTTCAGAGGCTGCCCGTTTAAGGCGTGAGGGAAGTGGAAGAATTCTTTCCGTAATAAGACGTCTAAGGAAGGACCTTGAGGTACTTAGCAAAACTAGAGCAGAACTACTCAAGACCCACATAATAGCCGAGGGCTTACCAATAGTAGTTGTTGCAGGAATCCCTAGTGCTGGCAAATCAACCCTTGTCGCTGCGCTGTCAACAGCAGAACCTGAAATAGCCTCATACCCCTTTACAACAAAACAAATAATAGTAGGTAAAGTAACATCAGTTACACCCAACTTCTACATTGTTGATACCCCAGGAATACTTGAGAGACCACCAGAGGAGCATAATGTCATTGAGAGAAAAGCCTTAGCAGCCCTACGTTCTCTGCCAGATGTAGTAGTCTACCTTTTTGACCCCTCAATAGACCGTGTACAAGATATAGACAAGCAAATACGCCTCCTAGAATCTATTGTACACAGCTTCATTAAAGACAACACAGCACTACTCATACTAGCCATAAACAAGATAGATGCAGCCGAAAAAGAAGCTCTCGACAAGCTCGAAGAGACGCTAGACAAGACTATTGCTATTGAAGCTATAAGTAGAAAACTTTGCCATAATAAGCCGCTAAGAATATCAGCACTAAAGCGCACTGGACTAGAGGCGCTCTTAGAAACCATAATGGATTGTCTTAAGAAAACCACGCCTTGGCTTTTCGTAAAATACAATTAAGAAGTAACACTCATCGTTAACTACTCTTTCTTATACATGCACCAACGATTCTGACAACAAACGGTTTATCGCGCTCGCCACCTTCAATAAACTGTACTTTAACTTCTGGTAGTACAGTCCTTATTACATGCAGATTTGTTTCAGCATGGCTTGTGAACCTTGCACCGCCAATAATGCTTTCGCCACAAGCTATTGCAGCGTAAGTTAGCATCATATCAGATGCATGTCTATCAAGTGCTTTCCTAGTACTAAGATCCTCAAGAAGCTTCTTTGCAGCCTCTATACCAACCTTCTCTGCAGGTTTACCCTTTGCACCTAAGGAGTCACCGCCTAAGATGCTATGTTCCGTTACAGCCCATACAACAATGCCACTTCCCGGTCCTAGATGCGGATCCCGGCGCGGCTCATACCACTCTGTTTCTATGTGGACGGGTACGCCTAGGGACTCTAGCATCTTACGTGCAGAATCAGCCTGCCTCTCAGAGACATGTCGAGGCAATTTTACAGCGTGACTAATACCTTCAACAACACGAACAGCCCCTCTCTCACGTAAGTAAAAGCTGTTTAGTCTTCCCGGGGGATTACTTACTCTGGCAATAACAATGCCTCCACCACGGGGATAGTGTCCTCTTCTACGCAAAACAACATCAAACCCAAACCCTGCTCGTTCGAGAAGTCTACGAAGAACATGGCGTATATAATCTATTGGAGGACTCCAAGGAACGTCCGTTCCACCCCTAATAGTTACCTCCACAGGGCCTGGGGCATACACTAACACGGGTAAGATAGCTTGTAGGACTAGAGTCACACTACCTGCTGTACCTATATCAAAGCTAAACATACCACTCTTCACTTTACCAGGATAGAAAGTTATCTCTGTAGAACCAAGCTTAAGACCCTCAACTCTAGCCGAACAAAGCTCTGCAACAGCCCGAACAGACGTAAGATGCTGGCGTTGTAAACCGGGTCTTGGACGTTTTGCACGAATATTATAGATTCTTACTGGCTGCCCAGTAAGTGCTGACAAGGCTAATGTTGTGCGGAGAATTTGGCCTCCTCCCTCACCGAGACTACCATCCACTTCAACTATACTCAAAACCCTAATCCCTAGTACTCAGAGCACGAAGCCTCTCTACTCCTTTAATTTTGTCTATAAACTCAGCTATACTCCTAGGAACATACATTCTCCAAGCATTATCACCCCTTAGCATCAGCTCTCTTATCCTAGTAGCACTATATTCTGAACGGCTAAAAGGCGGAGGCTCAACTACCTTGTAGCCATACTCTTTAAAGAGTCTCACTACAAGAGGATTTCTAGAGAAAACTACTTCAAAGCGTGGTAGCAACATTTCTAGATACCTAACCCACACATGGTTCATAGCTATATCCTGGACAGGAACAATGATTATCCTATCACAACTAATGTTGAGTTCCTTCAACCCCAACATGAGCATTTCAAAACGTTCGCCAGCAGTAAAAGGGTCTTTTAGTGTGTGACTCTCTTGGGCCGAACCAATAACTATAATGAGTTCATCGACAAATCCATTATCAAGAATCCAGCGTATAACTTCGAAATGACCATAATGAGGAGGTTGGAACCTTCCCACAAATAACCCTCTCGCCATAACTACAACCCCACACGGACACGTAGAACCTATTACGAGTTGATAAAGTTACTACCTGCAACACGTTTGCGCCACGATATAGCGTTGTAACTAAAAAGTAAGGAAAGGGGCTGTGATCTTGTCAATAAGTATGCGTGAAGCGCTTGAGATAATAGAGAGGGAACTCATCAATGCTTATACCAACCTATCAAGAGACCCTGAGAAAATGAAACTAGCACAGGAACTAGTTAGGGAGTATAAATGGATTAGCATAGAACAAGCCCTACGTTATATAGAGCTACTTGGAGACGAAGCTGAGGAACTCTTAAACACTCAAGAAGATGAAATCATGAAAACTATAAGAGTCAACACATTAATCACACTTGTAGACAGGCTACAGAGAAGACTCGAAACAAAGAACTTCGTACTCGAGAAACACCCCTTCATAAGTTATGGACTTATAGTCAAGAAAGCACCATACTCGATAGGTGCTACACTCGAATATCTGCTTGGCCTCTATACCATCCAAGGCCCAGCTTCTATGACCGTGGTACCCGTTCTCGCACCTGAAAACATAAGTGATGGTACAATTGTTGATCTGTGTGCAGGTGCTGGCATAAAGACTACACAAATAGCTCAACACAACCCCTTAGCGCCAATACTAGCTTTTGATATTAATCGAAGGAAGCTCCTTGCTCTTAAGAACAATGCATCTAGGCTGGGCACTCACAATATTATAGCGCTGAGAGATGATGCAAGAAACATTAGTTCATATGGTACATTTAAAGCAATCTTACTTGACGCTCCTTGTAGCGGAGAAGGCTTATTACCATTTAAAAAGGGGAGATGGCCACGTAGTTTCAATGACATAATAAGTAGAGTTAAACTACAATTCCAGCTAATTAATGCAGCACTAAATGCACTTGAAAGAGATGGAGTAATAGTATACTCTACATGCTCTATCTCAGTCGAAGAGAACGAGTACGTAGTCTCACTAGCTAGCAGACTACGAGGAGACTTTACAATCGAGAAACCACCACTACAAATACCAGTTAACGGAGTAACGTCATATCTAGGCCTTAAACTAGTGGAAGACACAAGAAACTGTGTACGATTCCTACCACACAAACACAAGACAGAGGGGTTCACCATTTGCCGGTTAAGAAAACTTTGACATGCAAGGAAGACGTAATTGAAGAACTCAAGAAGCTACTCCATAGATGCTATAAATTAAGAGCAGCACATGAAATTATAAGCTACACATACTGTGTCACCTCAAAAAACAAAGTAAACATTTATTATTATAAATCACAAGAAGAACTTGCAAGACTATACCCTAAGCTTAACAATATAGTTGATAAATTAGTCTCACTAGGGATCCAATATGCTCTATACAAGGTTGAGACCGCAAAACTATACCCTAGCCTCGGCTTACTAACTATAATTAGGTTGCTAAATAGCCCTCCTACTAGTCACTACGTTATAGTTGAATCTAAAGCAGCTATGCTGTTTACTTATGGGAGAGACATCCTACATGACTCTATAATAAAGCTAAACCATAACCAAGAATGTAAGAGGTATCCATTAATAGTAATGAATGAAGAAGTTGAACCCATAGGATTTGGTACATTGAAGCGTATGAATGGGAGAGTTTTAATCCAGAACATCCTAGATGTCGGATGGTATCTGAGAAGCGGGGTGTAGATGGGGTATGGCATTTAAGGAAGGCGATTTTGTACTTGTAGAGTATACTGTCAAGATCAAAGAGACACAAGAGATAGTTGATACAACTAACGAGGAAGAAGCAAGAAAGGCTGGCATTTATGATGCCAAGGAGAGGTATGGTCCAAGACTAATCATAATAGGAGAGGGTAGGCTCATAGCAGGACTCGAAGAAGCCATCACTCAGCTAAGTGTCGGCGAAGAGAAGAGTATTACAATACCCCCAGAAAAAGCCTTTGGAAAGCGTGACCCCAATAAAATAAAGATAATCCCGCGTAGTCAATTCATAAAAAGTGGCATAGCACCAGAGCCAGGCAAAGTAGTCGAGGTAAATGGTCAATTAGCCATTATAAGAAGTGTTACCAGTGGTAGAGTAATAGTTGATTTCAATCATCCTCTTGCTGGCAAAACACTAGAAGCTAGGGTAAAAGCTGTTAAAAAGCTTGAAGATGTACGTGAGAAAATATTGTACCTGATGCTTAGAAGACTCCCAGCCTTAATATCTGAAAATGACATAAAGGTTGAGTACACACCTGAGGATAAGTATGTGAAAGTTAACCTCAATGAGAAAGCACTACTTGTACAAGACATGCAGAATATCAAGAGAATAGTTGTTAGTGAAATAGGAAAATACATGAGACCAGATGTTGACAAGATAGACTTTATCGAGAAGATATCATTAGCCGTTAAACAGCAAGAAGAGAAGGAGAAGAAAAAAGAGGCGAAGACGGTTAGCGAGAAGCAGAATACTTCTCAAGAAGCATAGCATACTCCTTACTCAGATCTCTCTCCTCAATCTCCCCTAGAGGTTCCTTTTCTCTCCACGCTCTACCGCTGAAGCGATAGAACTCTGTCTCTTCATCAAGCCAGCATGTGGACGGCATACCCGCCTTAACACAAGTTTCTGCCAGGAAGGTCTCCTCATCCCACAAATATTCCAGAGGCACATCGGGAAGTAAAAGGCCTTGGAAAGGCCCCTTCTTTGCTACAAGGCCATGCCTACCTATGATGAAGCTTGAGAGTCTCTGCTCAGGATTTCTCGGTAAAGGTTCTAGAGGACCCAATACAGTTACTTCAAACGTCACCTTTTCTAGTTCATCTCTCTTCATTGGAGGAAAACGTGGATCACTTACAGCAGCCTCAACAGCAACCTCAATAACAGATCTAACTAGAGGTTTAACAGCAAACACGTGTCCTATACATCCTCTGAGCTCCCTAACTTCATAACCATAAAATGTCATTATAGTAACGAACGCTGCACCATGTCTCAGTAGTTTGGGAGGGGTATCGCTTGGTATCTTCATGAGTTTACCCGTGGAAAAGTAATGTTCAACACTCCTCCTTGCGAGTCTAACGAGGTATGAGCCTTCATCAAATGTTAGCTCCTCTGGTCTGACCTGATTCTCAGGTTTGCTCATATGGTGAACTCCCCATTACTAGTTCTCCTCCTTAAGACTTATTTGAACCTATCACTGATTGTTACATGTGTTCCTGGGGCATGAGGGTGTTCATTATACTATGACTATGTTTCATGTAGAGCATTAGGTCTTGAGGTAATGGAATTGAACAAGTCTACCTCTCCAAGCTTTGAAGGGATTTGTGCTGAGATTCTAAGCGAGGTTTCACAAAAATATCACTCAATAAGGTATGTAATTGAAAAGTACAGACTTGGGAAACATAGAAAGATAGTTATGGCTTTGTGCTTGGGCACACTTAGAAACTATAAGTTACTCGAATACGCTCTCGCACACTGCGGGCATAATTTGGGTAGAAGGAGAGATGTCAAGTACTGGCTAGCCCTTGTAGGAGCCTACGAAGCTGTTTTCCGCCGATCTAGGTTGAACAAAGAAGACATCATTACTGCTACACGCTTGCCCCGGGAAACAGTATCTTGTCTTAGCAGGTTTGACCCCGAAAGGGATATTGACTTAAAAGGTCTTCAGCTTCTCTCAATTAAGTATAGTATTCCCTTATGGGTTATCGAAGTTTTATCAAAAATAAAGGTCCCAGGAGGCCTTAAAGCGCTTCTCGGGAGTTTTCAAGCACCAACTCCTATCTGGATAAGATTCAATAAAAGTGTATTAAGTAGAGAAGAGGCTATTAATGAACTAGCAAGAGCTGGAGTCACCACCGTACCTGATCCTATTCTAGATGATGTCCTTGAAGTCAAGCAAGTAAAACCTGGCGCTCTAAGCAGAATAGACCCAAAGATGTTCTATGTACAGGATCGAGCTGCAGCACTTGTGGCGCATGTCGTAGAGAGGCTAAGTGGGAACATGGAGCGGGTTCTTGACCTCTTTAGCGCTCCAGGGAATAAAATAGCGCACATATTGTGGAGGAATACCGTTGAATACACAGTATCAATAGAAATATCAAAGAGGAGGTTAAGAGACGAGAAACATTTGCATAAACTCCAGGACGTGAGACTTATTGAGTATGTTCAGTCAGATGCCACAAAGCCCCCGTTACGTACTAGTTATTTTGATGTGGTCATAGTAGATCCTGATTGTACAAGTATTGGCCGACTAGGTCATAGCCCTGAAACACGCTTATTCCTTGAGGATGCTGGTCCTCAAATAGTTAGTAAGCTTGTTAGGCTTCAACAAAAAGCGCTTAGGAAAGCATTGAAGGCAGTAAAGCCTGGAGGGGTAGTAGTCTATACAACATGTACTCTGACGATTGAAGAGAATGAGAATGTAGTCTCGAGTGTCGCACGTGAGTTTAGCTATGGTATTGAACGTGTCGAACCGTTAATAGGTGTTAAAGGCTTAATTGAGGGTACTCAAAGGCTTTACCCACACGTATCAAAGTGTACTGGCGGCTTTGTCTCGGCTATAAGAGCTTTAAAACGCTAATCACACGCTTATACTGGCTCAACAAGAATCTTCCTAGCCATTCCTCGCCCTATCGCTATAACTGCTCCTCTCACCTTCACCAATATAGGACCACCATAATCCATGAGTACTTCAACAGTAGTACCTGGAGTAAGCCCCATCTCAGCAAGTCTTCTCAAAGCCCTAGTCCCAGTAGCAAGGCTTACGACACGAGCCTTCATACCAGGAGGTAACTCGTCAAGTGTGAGTAAACGTTGCTTCCTAGCAGTATCCTCTGTAAATTTCACCGTATACCAGCCTCCAGCCCTTCAAGAACTCTGCTCAGCATAGTTTACATAGTAGTAGTACCCAATACTACTCTGTTTCATTACCCCCTACATAATATAGCTGCAGTCGGCCAGACAGCTCAAGATACTTAAGTGCTGCATAACTCGAAACAAAGATCTTTCTAGCAACCTTGTAGACATTTTGGTCCTCTCCATGTATCTTGATTTCCAACACTACTGGAACAAGCCTCTTAACAATTTTGATTACTTCGCTGTATCTTCTGGCTAGATCTCTAAGGTATGTAAGTTGTTCTGGGAGTTCTCTTCCAGCTCTATACTTAAGCCTCTCATAAGCTATTACAGGGTCAACATCAAGATAAACAATGATGTGAGGACGCAATGCATACTTGTTTAGAGAATAAACCCACTCAAACTCACTATAGTCCGGAAACCCATCGTATGTCTGGTATACGAGACTTGAAACCCAGCTGCGATCAGAAACTATAATACAACCCGGGCTCAGTTTTTTCTCAAGATCCATCGCTAGTAATAGTCTGTCAGCTGCAAACAATAAAGCCAAGAGCTTCTGGTTAAAGGCGTCAAGAGCACCAGAAAGAAATCCTCTAATAATCCCTCCTATAGGGCCCTTACTTGGCTCCTCAACAACTCTTACGCAATACCCTATTCTGCTAAGGTGCCCAGCAAGTAACCGCGCGTGCGTGGTCGTGCCACTCCCATCTATTCCTTCAAGTACTATGTAAGCATACTTGTCCAAGTCCAAGCCCCCATCTAGCAATCCCAGATAGTTACAAAAGGGGGGATGAACGATCTCCGTGCCAATACAAGGGGTGATAGCGTTGACCACGTTAAAGGTTTTGGGGATAAATGCCTCAGCACGAAAATATGGCAACACAGCAAAAATGCTCTATGTAGCAATAAAAGCGGCTAAAGACCATGGCGCAAAAACCGAAGTAATACACCTCTATGACTATCAAATACAACCTTGCATGGCATGCTACTCAGACAACTTATATGAATGTTACTACCCTAAAAGTTGCACATTTATAGGACGCAAGGACGATTTCAGATTAATAGCTGACAAAATTCTTGAGAGCAATGCAATAATTATAGCCACACCAGTCTATTGGTTTAATGTTTCAGGTATACTAAAAACTCTTATAGACAGGCTTACAGCGCTAGAGAACGTTATCCATCACGTGGGAAAGAGCCTCCTTGACGGAAAAGTTGCTGGTGCTATTGCAGCAGGCGAAGAAGCTGGTGGTGCCCAAGCACTTTCATGGTTAGCATTTACACTGAACATGATGGGAGTTCACATACCAGCATGGGCAACCGCTTACTATCATGGTAAGGGGGATGTCCTCAAGAATATGCAAGCAGTATATGATGCCTACAATGTTGGTCGCTCAGTTGTCTTAGCAACTAAGCTTCTTCAAGAAAAGAACGTTGATTGGTACATACAGCCCTCAAGGGATAAAATTGCCTCTGCAATAAAGGAAGCTGAGCAGGAAGCTAAAAACCAGCTTGTGAATAGTAAAAGGGTGAGACCATGGTTGTAGGAATTGTAACCCATGCGGGACCATTCTATCTCGGCGAGAAAGCAGTCATAACACATGGCGGGGCTGGTGGCTGGCGAGCAGTCTCTAACCTGGAGGATGTGATTAATACTGTACGATCTGCAGCTAGAGAAGCTCTTTCAGAAAATTCGCTTGAAAACATGCTTGTCAAGGCAATAGTTATACTTGAAGATAGTGGTATACTAAATGCTGGGCTTGGAAGTACGCTCTCTATAGATGGCAAGTTAACTATGGATGCTGGGCTCATGTACGACGATCTTAGAGCTGGGGGTGTAGCTGCGGTAACTTATCCACGTAACCCAATAAAGCTAGCAGACTGGATTGCAAAGAATCTCTACCACGTATTGCTAGCTGGTCCAGAAGCAGACAAGCTCGCTGAGAAGCTCGGCCTAGAGCGTCATCCTGGGCCTAGTGAGCGTGCATTAAAACGGTGGAAAGAGCTGCTTGAACAAGTGAAAGACGGTAAGGGGCCAGAGTGGGCCCGTAAAATGGTGTCCTTCTTTTTCGCTGATACTGTTGGAGCAGTAGTACTATATAATGGCCGTTTAGGGGCTGGCACGAGTACTGGTGGGGTAGCCTTAAAACATCCAGCGAGGGTCGGCGATTCACCTATCCCCGGTGCAGGATTCTATGTTGAGAAAGGTGTTGGAGGCTGTGCGGCGACGGGGATAGGTGAAACAATAATTTTAGGGCGCCCATGCGTATATGCAATAGAACTGCTCAAACAAGGCCTACCCATCGAAGAGGCAGCACGTGTAGCTGTTGTAAGACACACAGTGCTATTTGGGCCAGATAACTTGGGTATAATATTGCTCGATGCCGAGGGCTACGCGGCAGCTGCAATGAATACAGCTGGCATGCCTGTTGGAATAGCAGGCAGTAAACATGAAGCTAAAGGATTTATGTTGCTACGGAGAGGAGAGTAAGCGGAAAAATAAAGAAGCCCCACACAATAAGGGGACGTTTGGGTTCAGAAGAGGCGTGTCTGGAGGGGCATGGTGCCATGGAGTACATCTATGCAAGTCTTCTACTTCACTCAGCTGGAAAGGAGATAACCGAGGAAACACTCAAAAAAGTATTAGAGGCAGCAGGAATAGAAGTAGATGAGGCAAGAGTAAAAGCTGTAGTTGCTGCACTTAAGAACATTAACATAGATGAGGTGATAAAGTCAGCTACAGCAATGCCAGTAGCACCTGCAGCCGTTCCAGCTGCCACAGCCCCTGCAGCTGCTGAGGAGAAGAAGGAAGAAGAGGAGAAGGAGGAGGAAGAAAAGAAAGAAGAAGTAAGTGAAGAACAACTAGCAGCAGGACTAGAAAGCCTATTCGGATTCTAAGGGTTCAACAAGTCTATGGAGTCAGTAAGCTTAAGACACATATCATTCAAGTATAACATTTTTGCTATCGATAACTAGGTGAAACTTCTGAGTCTTTCTTGAAGCTATACTCTCAATTCTTTCATTATTCTTATAGCTTTAAGCATAGAATCATAATACTTTATAAATAACGAACTAATACACTTTCTGATACTCGTTAGCCTCACAGTATTGTTGCTTTGCTTGCAGTATGGTAATGAAGAAGGATCTCTTGTTTGAAGACTTGAAAGAAGATTCTGGATAAGTTGATTATAAGCATATACAATTATACTACACGGCTCTACTACTTCGTTATATATGTATAAGCTAGTTAAATATGCAAATTCACTGTCAGAGCTACTATAAAACTTTAGTTTACTATATGTTAGTGAGTCTATGTAGTCTATAAATGACAAGAAGTACGGTAAACGTATAGCCTGCTCTACTATGTCGAGTTTCTTTAAGGAGTCTAATAACGGCATACCCATCCTAATAGAATACATGATAATCCATCGTGGTACAAGTAACCCAGGTGAATAATCGTTGTAGAATTTAACTAGTAGCCTACGAAGATTAGAGTTAAAGTATGTTACAATACCAATATTTTTATCATACGAGCGAATACTTTCTTCTATTTCCTTACAGAACCTCTCATTTCTTATCGATGACCTATCACTGCATGTTTCTTCCCATTTAAGCCAGTTAGAAATAATCCTTGTAGCTGATGCAGCATAAAATGCCACGATATCAGATTCATCGGTTGAACGAACTTTATCTATTATACGGCTTAAGTGCTCCGGAGACAAGTGGGAAAGATCTTTAAGAAAATCTCTAATTATGCTAACAGCATTGTTAACAATTTGTTCCTTGGATTTATTGTATGTACTCATGTGGATCCTCAGCCTTATGTTTTCTGTGTTATTTTCTTACTTGAACTGCCGTTTTTAACTTAAGATTAAAATGAATGAAGAAGAGAAAAGAACTGTTGGGAAATAATAGTCTTAAGTTATTAGATGGGCATTACTAAGTGTTGGTGCCTTTTAGGGATTTTCTATCTAAGAAACTTTTCTTCGAGTTGCTGTATGTACTTAACACTCTCTTTTACGTCTACGAAATACTTCATTGCTTCTTCGATGTCTTCTGCTAATACCTTGGTTCGTCCATTTCTTTCTGCTATAATGCGTGATGGCTCCATTAGTTGCATGGCATAGCGTAGGCTTCGCTCAGAGCCTATCTTTGTTAGTACTTTTAGAGCCTCTTCAGTTAACGGAATATCTTCTTCATCAGCTCTTATACGTAATATCTCTTTAATCTCCTCTGGTGTGTATGGCCGTGTGCGTATTATTAGTAAGCGGTCAAGCAAGTCCAGAGGGATACCGTGTGGCGCCTCAATATCTGTTCCTCTAATCTTCGTTATACCACGATTAGTTGCCAGTATGAGTATGGGCACGAATTCACTCTCCTCAAGGGTTCTGGTGAGGAAACTAAAGGCTTCGATGTCAAGCATGTGTGCGTCGTCAATAAATAGTACACCAGGCACTAGGTCGGCTCTCCCCTCCTCTATGAGCTTCTTAACCATCTTATCAACATGCTGACGAACCTCGTCTGGTACTTCACGTGAGACTGGGACTCCGAAAAGACTCAATACAGCGGCCTGCTGCGCTGCCTGGCTAAGATCAAGAGTATGTAGTGATAGTGTGTACACGATTTCCTTTTCCTTCTTCACGTCACCACTCGGGATGTCAACACATCTATAAACTTCTATGTCATACTTCTTCTTTGATTCTTTGCAAGCCTTCCCCATCTTGTGTACTTCATAAGTTTTTGCATCGATCCAAATCACGTCTCCACGCCTAACGCGAAGCTGGAGGAGCTGCATAGCAATTTCTTCTCCTACTCGTAATTGCATTCTGTCATCCTTAGTTTCAAGAACGAGGACTGCCTCTCTAGGCACTTTGGCGTAAGGATTCAAGGGGTGCCTAACAAACCCTATCTTTAGCTCTCTTACAACGCCTTCGTAGACAAGTTTCCTTTCCCTGAAGCGTACACCTATGGCCTTACGTATAGCTTGCTTAAGTAGCTCAGTTTTCCTTATATCTGTAGTATATATTTCTGAGCCGCTCATAGCAACAAATGGAGTGTCCTCGCCGAGCTCTCTCGCTATACCTACCGCTAATGCGGTCTTACCAGTACCGCTTGGGCCAACTATGAGTACACCACGTCCAGCCATCTTACCTTCACGAATCATTTGCACAACTATTCCAGCTGCTTCACGTGCCTCGGTCTGGCCTACGAGGCCGTCACCGATGAATTTAGCCTTGCCTTTCTCGTCTAGCCCTAGACCAGTTATGTGTGTATGTGCTCCAACACGCTTGAACTCTCTTGTGGGTTTGATCTCTTCGATCTCGGCCATAAACTCATTCCCTCCTATTCATGGTGTCCTTGCCTATTCCCGTTATTGGCTCTCCTTCGAAGCTACTTCTACAAAAATATTTCGCTTAAAATGATTATGGGGCTCAACTACGGCGAAGCGCTCATCACGTAATAACACTTACTCAGACACTGGCGGACTCTTCACAGCCCCAGAGAAGAAAGCCTTAAAACAGTTCTCTACATACGTCTTACTCTACTAATGCTCTCTCCTTAACGCTTCAAGTATTTCACGTGCACGTGACAAGCCTAGCCCCTTAACGAGAGCTGCTAGCTGTTCCGGGCCAAGCAACGTAAGATCCCTCTTACTCCTAATCCCAGCATTATACAGTACGCGTGCTCGTACCCTACCAATCTGCGGCACTTGTACTAAGTCAACAAGCTCCTCCTTAACGCCGTAGGCAACTCTAACACGTAACTTACCAAGTCTCCCTGATAACTTACTACCAGCAACACGTGCGAGTTCTGCAAACGAGTAGAGAAGCCACTCTGCGGTTGACACAATGGCGTGTAGGTCGCCAGGATCAATACCATATTTAGCCAAAATACTGTCTTCATCAACTTCATCCATCCACTCTAGGAGCATCCTAGCAGTATAGAGCGCTCTAGCCGCCATCGCGATATCATACTCGTTAACATCGTGGTAGACTTCGTATCCCAGCTCCTGTACAAGGCTCTCAGCTTCAACCTCATGGGCCACCTCCTCTAGTGGAGGAAGCCTCAACAGCTGCGCATCAGGATTCCATAACGACACGAATAACGCTTTCAGCTCAAAGCCTTCCTCACTATCCTCTATTTTGCTTAACGACCTTAGCATCCTATACGCCGTAATCGGATCAACATAGAGCTCAGCTGTCCTGAGCCCTATGGGAGTTGCACTGATGACCTCATTATCAATAGCAATAAACCCCATCTTCTCAAGGTCGGATAGAGCACTAGAGATGAAGCCAGCAGGGTTAGCGAATACTGCGGCATAAAATGTGCGTGAGAAAACCCTAACCAGTAGATCCACATTAATCTCTTTCTCAGCCGCAATAACTGCTAGTACTTGTGAACGCATAGCCTTCTCTGAAGAAAGCTTCGATACTATGGGCTCCGGGGTGCCTCTAACATAACTGTATAACGCTCTCTGTGCTACAGAAGAAGTTCTTGCAACTATGACTGCCTCCCCATAAGGGTCAAGCCCCGGTCTCCCGGCTCTTCCAGCAAGTTGCTTATACTCTGAAACAGATATGGGCTCACTAACGCCTCCACCGCGATAACGATATAAGCTATCAACGACAACTCTGCGGGCTGGAAGATTAACACCAGCAGCTAAGGTAGGTGTTGCCACAAGCACCGAGATAAACCTTCCTCGAAAGAGGCGCTCTATAACCTCACGCTGATAACTGGCTAAGCCAGCATGGTGGAACCCTATCCCAATACGTAGTAACCTAGCGATTAGGCGGTTAAGTTCACGGTGCTCACTTCTCTCTTCAAGAACTCTTGCCTCGTTAAGTAATGTTTCTCTTTGCCCAAGAACTGATTTAATTCTAGGGTTTTTCTCAGCGTACTTCAAGAGCTTCAATGCTAAGTTAACGGCTTTACGCCTAGATTGTACAAAAACTAAAGACTGGCCTCCATCTTCAATGCAGTCAAGTGCAGCATCAATGCTGGCGTCACCAGTATACCGTCGAACTCTTTCCTCTTCACCATTACTCCAAACAATCTTGCCACGGTAGAGGATGCCCTCGCGTAATTGTACTGGACGCCAGTTACTAAGTACCAACTCTGCATTCAACCACTTAGCTACGTCTAGTGCATTACTTATCGTTGCACTCATAGCTACAACTTGTACTGTACTGCTACGCGACAATATTCTTGCAAGCGAGACCTCAAGAACAGGCCCACGCTTCGTATCACTAATATAATGAATTTCGTCAACAATAAGAAGACCAATATTATATAGCCAGGTAACTCCATGACGCAAAAGAGAGTCTAGCTTTTCATACGTCATTAGAACCATGTTGGCACGTGCAAGCCCAGGCTCTATCCTATCGTAATCGCCTGTAGAAACTGCAAGCCTTCCACCAACTTTACTAATAACAGTGCCCCATGACTGAGCTTTTTCATACACTAGGCTCTTTAGAGGAGCTACGTAAATAACTTTGCGATTCTCTAAGATATGTTTCAAAGCCGCCATTAAAGCTATGAGACTCTTACCAGAGGCCGTAGGCGCTGAAACAACGATGTTAGCGCCATTGAGGAGGTCCTTCCTTAAAGCCTCTACTTGTGGTGGGAAAAGCTCCCTAAACCCTGCATCCTTTAGTGCTTCTCTCGCAACTCTAGGTAACTCTTTTACATCGTCTACTCTCACTTACGACCACCAAACATTACATAGAAAAACTAAAACCCGCAGCCGCAGAGGTCTTCGGTTGTACAACTAAGCCTTCTAGTAGTCTTAGTGTCTTCACGAGTACGACTATACATTCTTAAGTGCATAAATTTGCGGAATATCGGGCTTCTCAAAAGCTTATAGTACACTTGCGGGGTCTTCATCATTATGTTTAGCTCCCAGTCACGTAATGCTGGGCACATATAGCAGCCTATACGATAAAAGCCATACTCGTATAACGGGTTTAAGGGCAAACCATTACTCACTATGTACGCGATAACATGTAGACCACTCCAAGGCTTTAATGGCGCAATAATCTTGGTCCTACTATTTAAACTATCACGTAGCGGTGGCCTATTACTTCGCCGAGCAGACTCAGCATCTCTATCTCCCACAACTACAAGTGTTTCACCCTCAGCAAGCTCTGCTATAGTATTCTCTATAGCTGCTATTTTCAGCCCTGTACACCACCTATTATCATGTGTGGGCATAGGCGCGCCTTCCCGTAAAGCCTTATCAACACCAGCATAAGCTACAACATAGTCTATACCAAGCTTCCTAGCTATGAACTCAACATATTCTACCGAGTGTGGAAACTCTGTGCCAGTATCACCGTAGATCACACGTATTCGCCCTCGACCAAACGCTTTAAGTGCCAGGAGTAGCGCTGCTGTGCTGTCTTTACCGCCACTCCAAGGCACTATGATTGTATCATAGTTTTCTCCTATCTTCCGTAAGAAGCTTACTGACGCCTTTTCAAAAGCATTAAGCCCTTCTCTATTATACTCTATAAACTTATTCAAGTCAAGATCAACTGGATCAACATCATTATAAACTTCTCCAACAGGCTTTACGCCATCATCATGAACCCAGTATCTAGCACGTACACGGGGGCCATTATATACTAAGTGTAGACCCCCTCCAGCCTTTAAAACCACCGGGTTTTTCCCTACTCGTCCACCAACAATACTCGATACAAGCTTGTTATAAGACCCAATACCCAGGATGAGGTCGTAGCTTATATCTGGCTGGTAATCTTCAAGTTTCTCGTATTTCCACCCAAGCATATACACGTTAGCCGAACTATCCCATGTCACTCCAAGGCGGAGTTTTGCTCTAGCTTTAAGACTTTCAATGTAGAGCATTTCAAGTCTCGTATTCCTAATCTTTGCACGGGGAACTAGATGAGCTACAGCGTTAGGGGGTAAAACTTTCTCAAGGGCCTTAACAGCCTCAGAATCTTCTCTTCCAAGTAGTACAATATAGAACCCAGGATGCTCTGAGACAACATCAAGTACAGCGTTTACAATCTTATCTGTGCCCCTTGCACCATGTAGAGTCTTCACAGATACCATCCACTCACTATAAAACCGTGAAATCATAGCCTTTATAGCGTCTGCATCACGCTTACTGCGAACAACGAATGTCAGCATGCTCCTTAACCCATACCCTTAGCATCCACAATAACGAGTCTACAAAAGCCCCTTATCTTTTCTCTCATACCCTAAAGAAGGGTACATAAGTGTCTCCAGACAAAACTATAACACAAGGCTCTATGGGCTGATGAAGGGTTGAGTCGCCGAACAAGAACCCATGTGGATACCGCCCCCTACAGGCGGCCCGCCTGACCGTCTCCCTGAGGCTCTGTAAGCCCTTACCTTGTGATTCCAGTACAAATTGGGGCCACATCTACAAATAAAGACTGTCATGGACCTATTCTTGGTTCGCTGGACAAGAACTTACAGAACAGAACCCTATAACTAGGCTTAAGCGAATTTTATGCACTATTATAAGAGCTTCTGGCCCTGCCTCTTGGCCCGAAAAATACTTGAAATAGTCCAATAGAAGAGTGTAGCCACGATAGTGCATAGAATGTACGTAAAGAGTATTGCTACAGCAGATACACCACCATATCTTTGACTACTAAAACCTATGTATGCTGGTACTATATACATTAATGGCGCACTATGGCTCCACCCTTCATAGCCTGCTAACCCACCTATAGTTATTGAAAGGCTTACCTCTGTCGCGATAGAGTAGAAAGCATACAGAATTAATGCATATGTTCTTGCCAGGAGTAATGGAGAAATTATGCGTATAATTACATGCCTTATTTTTCCGCCAATAGTGTATACTGCTTCATCTAACTGTGTTGGAATGCTCTTGACGAGAGCTTTAAGCCCATTATAGAATATTGGGAGTCTGCGTGCAGCATAGCCAACAATGAGGAGTATCGAGGGGCTATTTAGAGGGTTGAGGAAGTCAGGAAGGTGCCTCGTACTAATGAAGAAGTAAGCATAAGCCAGAACTATGCCTGGAACACCCAATGGGAGAGACATAAGCAGATCAATTATTGATGAGGCCTTCTGCCTACGTGCTACATACCATGCTGAGGGGATACTCCACACAAGCATAATGGACGCGGCTAGCAAGGCATAGAATGAGCTGTTTAGAGTACTTCTAACCATGTTTGGCATAGAAAAGAACTCTTCAAAACTGCCTAAACCCACATCGAAAACTGGTCCGACCCATTTGTCCGTAAATGCGTAGGCTACACTAGCAGCTTTGACTATAAGTGATGGAGTGAAAATAATAACTATGATTGGGATAGACCATTTTGTGGCGAGATTAAACCTTGTACCAGGCTTACCTATGCTGAGAGCCTCAGATACACTACTATACCACTTGTAGCCAAGCAGAAACGTTAGTAGCGTAAGAGCAAGTAATAGCACGCTAAAACCAATACCCATAAGTGAAATTTCACCATATACGCTCTCTATAAAGTAGCTATAGGCCCTAAACGCCAGGAGGCCGCGCGCAAAGGGGTCGTCCTGGAAGACGTATGGCCCACCAATGTCGTCAAGAACAAGTACAAAGCCTAAGACATATACCGTTATAAGAGCAGGCCTTACTAGTCTTACAAAAAGCCCCAGTAAACTTAGCCCTTTTGCGCCAAGCTGTATCGCAGCCTCAAATTCCTCACGTGGTATGGCAGCAGCATAGGCCCCTATCATGACAGCTAATAATGGTAGCCATGCTATAACTTCATACAGGTATAGTGCAGCAAACCCCGAGGGCACTAATACAAAGCCGAGAGGCTTAGTTAGACTTGTCAGTCCATAATCACTATCAAGTAGTCTCCGTAAGACAAGAGCGTCAACGAACGGGAATGAGGGCATAGACAGCACTATACACACAAGCCATACACGCCACGAAGAGTTGTTTGTCATAGCAGCATAAGACGCCAAAAGCCCTAATAGCGATATAGTTAAAGCACTTACTGAGGCCAACAGAAGTGAGTCCCATAAAGCACCCATTATAGGACCACGAAACACAATATACTTCACACCATCAGCCACAGCAACACTATACCAAGGATACCTCGTAGGAGAACTCAACACTCCTGGTTGACTAAGTACAAGACGTAGCGACTGGAACAAGTCAAAGTCAACAAGTATTAGCAATATGGGGGTAACAACGAGTAGCAGGGAAGTAAAAATAAGTATTAGTAGTAGAGGGTAATTATGCCTCATTTACGTCCATGCCTCATAGACATGTGCTCCTGCAAGACGTAATGGCTAGTCACCCGAGTGTTTTGATCTCGTCTAGTATCTTCTTATAGTGCTCTATTGCTGCAATCTTGACAGCATTATAGAATTTAGCCCATTCCTCTTTATCCTTAAGCTTATCATTTATAGACAATGCATACTCTAGAGTGAACTTTTCTTCTTTTCCTGTCCATGGATCTCTTATTACAAGTAGCTTGCCCACACTTCTAAGAATTTCATTGGCTTTTGAGCGGCCTATCTTTTTGTCCTTTAGCAATAGTGCTAGCTCTCTACCTATCTCTTTTAGTAGCATGTTTGAATCAGGATCAGCTAGTGCTGCTTCAAAGTAGGCTGTTACGGCTTTATCGATCTTTGTTGCTAGTTCTCTGTCGTAATCGAAGATATTGTTCTTGAGTTCCGAGTATATACGCTCAACCCACTCTATTCCTTTGACATTCTCTCTTACTGGTATATAGTAGAATAGTCTTGCAAGCGTCTTCTGTCCTTCATCACTTAACAACCATAGTATGAATGCTTGCATCTCCTTTGGGTGCTTAGCTTTACTAGCTACGGCTGCAAGACTCAGATAAAGTATCCCCTCTCCTTTTGGGACTTTAAAGATGGCTCCATGCCCAGCTTTTTCAGCCTCAATACCGTATCCTATGTACGCAGGCGCGACAGCTGCAACACCCTCAGCTGCTTCATCGCGTGCTTTTTCCGAACTATCAACAATATTAGACTCCATTGCTATTATGGTCAGCACACGCCACCCCTCTTCCCACCCGTACTTTTGCAGTATGCCATGAACTACTGTTCGTGATGTACCGCTCTTTGTTGGTCGAGGGAAAGACCCCGTCGACTCGCCTAGAAGAAGAGGCTTAAGGTAGTCAACCTTGGCGAGATCAGACCACTTCTGGGGCTCTTGAAGACCATGCTTTTCTAGGAAGATTCTATTTATTATAAAGCCATATACTGCCTGGCCAACTGCCACCCAGCAATAACCTCCCTCGCTATCCACGCCATAATAGCGTCTATCCAGGCTCTCTACAGTATCAACTAGCTCTTTTAACGTGAAGCTAGAAAGACGGCCTTCACTGCAAAGTACATCGTAAATATACTTTTCGCCCACAAAGAATCCATCAACATAGCCACTCTCGGACAGCTCAGCCCATTTAGAATAGTCCTCCTTACGGAATTCTATATCAATAATATTGTATTCTTTTGCTATACTACTATTCAAGAACGCTCTTCTTATTGCCTCCTGTTCCTCTGGATAAAGCCGTGTAACTATTATGAGCTTAACACCCTCCCCTTTTTCCCTTATACTTGAAACAAAGTATATTGCAATTAGGGCAGCAACAATTAAAGCGCTGACCCCTACTACTAAAGCAACCCTCTTTACGGGCATACCAGCTCACCGTCTCCCTGAACCCCTATATACTGTATAGAAATTAAAACTAGGGCTTATCAAAATAAGACTAGCAATCCTTAAACACTAACAAGCAAAAACACTTCAATAGAATTTCTATGCAAAGCCCCTCGTAGTATGGGAGAAACGGGTTGAAGGAGCGTAGAGGGCCTCTAGCCTCCTTAAACAATATTATTCCAACAAAGCTTAAACCACTAACAGCTATTGCTTTAAGCAAGTTAAGCGAATATGGCTATAAGGGCATAAAGAGCATATTTGCCCCACTATTTGCATTAATACCATTAGCGCATATAACTGGCTTAGAAAGTCTCTTTGAAATCATAATTGACACTTATCATTTCGTGTCAGATAGTGTAGATCGCACGTATACAATGGTTCCACGGTGGTGGAGAGACTATGTGGTATTCAGAGAGGAAGTTGAAGCATTAGCGGTATTTGAAGAGTCCTTGGCTAACAGTAAGACGCTATACTGTGTTGAGCCCTTACTTGCAATAGCAATACATGGTTTTACATCATCAAAACCTCCTCTCAATGCATGGATCATGAAAGGATTTAGTAGACGTGCAGGCGAGTATATTGTTGTAACTGAGTGCAGCGCAGAAAGAGTCAAAGTAGCTATACCAGGAAGTCTTTTTGTCTTCGCAGTAGCTGGTTTTGCTTCGCTAGGTCTTAAGCCATTGTCGACAAGAGTACTCGTTGTAACTGACCCAGCCCTCATAAGGTCTAAAGTGTATTCGTCGAGTAGATTGCGCGAAAACCCAGTAATGATATTAGAGTTTATAGCTGATGTTGTACTTAAAGCTAAGAGCCTTAATGCTGAAGAGACTTGTAGTAGTGGCAGTAGTTTTCTTGTAATTGAGTATAGTGTTAAGGGTGTTGCCTACCTAAAAACAAAGTATGTTTGCTAGGTAAACTTCTTTAGGCTTGTTGCGCAACTCTTATTTCTCGTATCCTGATCCAAGGCACGTATATTCCAGGATAAGGCTTCTCAACAAGTCTTCCTACGAGTTCGACTTTTGACTCAAGCTCTGTGTAGAGATTGCCTCCTAGTGTCGCGCCTTGAATCCAGCCTCTGGCCTCGCCGTTTTCATAGAGTATTGCAGGATTAGCAAGCACGCTATACTCTCCAGTTTCCCTATTAGCCGTGTGCGCTCCCTGTACGTTATAAACTACAATTACTCTACCATCGAGAAGCTCTTCGGGTGAGGCGTCGCCCTCAAGCATGACGACATTCGTGAATCCTGGCGAAGGCGTTGAGGCGTAGCCTCCTCTGACAGCATTCCCAGTAGAGGCCTTCCCCGCTCTTTGACCCCAATAGTTGTCGAATACAAAGCCCTTGAGAACACCCTTCTCTACAAGGGCTTTTCTCTGCATAGCAACACCTTCACCGTCGAAGCGCCAAGTATTGTCGCCACCCTTCAGTGTTCCATCGTCCACTATTGTTATACGCTCATCCATTACTCTCTGTTCTAGACGTCCAGCATAGTAGCTTCGTCCACGTACAACCATCTCCCCATTAAGTGATGCAAGTACTGTGACGGAGAGAAGCTCTGCCAAAGCCTCCGAGACGTATACGACAGTATACCCTCTAGGCTCTAGCCCTTTTATCTTACGTGTACAGAGCATGTTCACCTCTATAGCACGTTCTGCCGTCCTTTCAATTGACGGGAAGGTTATCCTGCTGGAGTCAAACTTGAAGACTGCTGGTGTAACATCTCCATCCTTTCTTATAATAGTCGAAACCACTACATGAGCATGTGTGCCAACATCAATTCTATACACGCCATTTGTATTAGTTATAGCACGTTCTACAGTATGTACGCCAAGTCCAGCACGTGACAGTATAACTCCCTTGTCCTTGTACTCTGAGACGTAATCTATTAGAGCAACCGCGTTCTCAACAAGAGTTTCAGGACTCATGTAAGCTAAGTGCGAATCATAGATGTTTCCAGGCTCAGGATATACGGGGCTTGGTGCCGGCAAGCCCCTCCAATACGTGTCTTCGCTAGACACCTTAGCTAGCTTTACAGCCTTCCTGGCCGCTTCCTTGACTAGCGAGAAGTTAGTCCCGGTTGCATAAGCAAAACCTAACCGCTTGCCGACAGCTACTCTTATCCCTATACCAACATCATTTATCGATTGAAGCTCCTTTATCTGGCCTGCAAATATGCTAACTACGTATCCACGTGTATTAACGCCGAAGGCCTCAGCCTCTGTGGCTCCCTCCTTTACAGCGTACTTCGTAGCCAGGGTTGCTAGCTCAATGAGTGAAGCCCTACTACTCATAACTATATCACCTTAATAGGGTTGCTATAAGGAGGTTGTTTACGCTCTACCTCCTACAGTCATTCTCTTAACACGGACATGCGGGCCTCCATCAGAAACAAAGACTACTTGGCCCTTACCACAGCGCCCATAGAATAATTGGAAATCTTTGCCAACCATATCAATGTTTCTGAGCGTCTCGAGTGTGTTACCAGTTATACTTAAATTCCTCACAGGAGCACCGAGCTCGCCGTTAACTATTTCGTAGGCCTCTCTTACCCCAACCTGGAAGCTTCCATCAAGGTTTGTTTGTCCTCCAGCTGTTGACACTATGTAGTAACCAAATTCTATGTCTTCAAGCATTTCTTCAAATGTTGCATCGCCAGGTAACATAATGGTATTCCTCATACGCACTATTGGCGGGTAACGGAACGATTCAGCTCTTGCATTCCCAGTAGGCTCCTCGTCTAGGAGAGTTGCGTGGACACGGTCAGTCATAACCTGCTTATGCACCCCATTCTCGACTATTACAGCTCTAGCGGTCTTTACTCCCTCGTCATCATATCTAAGCGTGCCAAATCCATCGTCTATTGATGGATCATCAACTATAGTTACTATTGGGGCAGCGACTTCCTGCTCTTTCCTGCCTTGAAGCGCGCTACCTGCAGCCACTAAGTCAGCCTCAGCTAGATGGCCAAAGGCCTCATGCACAAAGACACCCACAGTTTCGGGCGCAAGCACGACAGGAAAGTTTCCAGACTTAGGCGGCTTAGCCCGTAGCTGTGATTCTAGACGCTGAAGAGCTTTCTCTGCGAATTCCTCGATGCTCATCTTTTTCCATAAATAATACCCTTTTATGGTACCATTAGTTACAATACTACTACCGCGAACCCCCTCCTGTTGTCCAAACACACTAGCAGCAATGTAGGCGAGTTCTCTCCGCTCACCTAAGTGTCTATCCTCGGTACTCGCATAGTACTTTTCCTCTACAGCCTCATAGTAATACACGGTTCTTGACTTGACAAAAGGCTTTTCAGCTAGTAGCTTATCAAGCTCAAGTAGATCCCTTGCCTTAATGTCAATAGATACATCCTCAATGCCCTCGTAGACAGGGTGCTCGTAATAGGACTCTGCCGGCTCGAATAGAGCTGGCCTGGGGAGCTTCGATCTGGCCGACCTAGCCATACTGTATGCATATACCAAGGCTCGCTTTATGCTCTCAACATTTAGTATAGATGAAAATGCAAAGCCAAAAGCCCCATTGTGGTATATGCGCACAGCAAGTCCATAATCCATTCCAGAAAGAGTCGTAAGAACACCCTCCCTAAGCTCTAAGCGATTGAACTTCACGCGCTCAATGCGCAAATCAGCGTAGGTTATTTTCAGCCTTGTAGCTTCTTTAGAAAACACGCTAATAAGACGATCTACATCAATATTGTCATGGTTTTTTGCAGCCAATACTAGGGCACCAGGCTACTATAACTTATGGCATGGGAGTAAAAAACTCGTTAACTTAGACAAATCTCGACCTATTACTAAGAGAGACGTAGATGATGAAAGGTCTTAGTTTCTTAGCCATACTGGTAGAGTTTAAATAATCACGGGATTGGATGTCAATTAGATGGACACCCTATAGGTACTATTTATGGATACATTAACTAAATGGTGTTAAGCATGAATAAGAGCGAGAGCAATAATGCCCCATCATTTCCAATTACTAGAGAAATTGTGTTTGGTGCTGATGCAGTACCCTATTCTGAAGAGAGGCCAGTAATGCTATACACAATAATTATCTTGAACCTAATAGTTTACATTATAACGTCGTTTGAAACAGGATTTATTCAGAGCACGGTTGACTGGATCGCGAGACTTGGCGTTATACCAGCACAGCTTCTTGTAGATCCTGCTTCTATTTATAGAGTATTCACTGCAATGTTCACGCATGCAGACATTTTCCACATATTCTTCAACATGTACTTCCTCTATATTTTCGGTAGAGCAGTTGAAAGAACTCTCGGCAAATGGAGATTCCTAGCACTATACATAGCTAGCGGCATTATGGCTATAGTATTCCACACAGTATTCACATATATACAAGATCCAATGATGTTAGCTATCCCTAGTGTGGGCGCGAGTGGTGCTATAAGCGGTGTATTGGGTGCATATATGCTCCTCTTCCCGGGTACAAGGCTCTCAGCCTGCTTCTTTCTCTTCTTAATACCTTTCTGCTTTGAACTTCCAGCAATATACTATCTTCTCTCATGGTTTGCTATACAAGTCCTAGAAGGTTACATACTATTTAATAGCGGAATAGCATTCTTCGCCCATGCTGGAGGCTTCCTTGCAGGAGTGGCAAGCTTAATGTTTACAGCAGATAAAAACCGTCTAAGACTCTTGAGGCTAATGAGCCGTGCACGAAGCCTCTTTGGAATACTATACTTTTATACCCCATTCGAGCGAAGAGGCCTATCACCATCAGCTAAGTCTCTTTTCGCCCTCTTGTCTATGGCGCTGCTCGCAGGAACCATGGTAAGCTACTTCTTAAGTACAGCTTCGCCAACAACATTAGCTCTTTATAAAGTAGCTTGGGACATCACTGGCTATACCGAAAAAGGCATCGATATAGTCTTTGTGTACATCCATGATGGACGTGCTGAACCAATAACCTATACAGCTCAAGACATAGTAGGTAGAATAACTTCGAAAGTATTAGAACAATACAACTTATACCTTGCCCCAAACCTTGCTGGACGTACTATAGAAATCTCAAAGCTTAAACAGACATTCATACGTGTCCAATATACATTGTACCGTAGTATACAAGTGCTTGTACAACCTATTTACGTTAAAGCTTCATATAATGAGAAAGGGATACTGTTAAATGCTAACCTAGTCATAGGAGTATCTTCTGCTGTTGGCTTTATACCAACCAAGATAATGATAAATACAGCCGTTAGTCTATCAAGCTACTCAGCAATTTCAGGGCTTATATCGTATATGTCAGCTGCATCACTACTTGTTACATTGATTGCAATGTACATTGTACTTTATAAAGACGAGGATTACGTCATAACTCCTGAAATTTAGCTCTAGACTATCCCAACCTCATCTTACTATCTCTATGCAAAAGAGAACGTAGCTTTTCTATCATACTCATCGAGCCCAAGGCTCTAACTACGCATGCATCTACACTCTTTAACTTACATTCGCTCTCTAAGACCCAGTATTCTGCTGTACGAAACCACTGAGAGGATAGCAGTCTACTCCAGTCTATAGTTCCACAGCCCGGTAAGCTATGTGTATCATTGACTCCGTCATTGTCATTTATGTGTATGCAAAAGACTTTATTAACAACATTATAGCTAGAAAGTATCCTATCCAAGCTAGTGGGGGTATACTTGTTAATGTGTGCATGGCCTACATCTATACAAAGGCCTAACATGTCGTTATTAAAGTGTTGTATTAAGCTTATAAGCTTCTCAAATTTATTCCAAGGATTGCCATGGGCAAGGTTCTCTAATGCTATCTTGATACTGAGTCTCTCCCTCTCCCTATAATCAATTAATTTACTAAGTATCCTGTGTGCTACAGTATAGACTTGCTTTTCTCCTATATAGTTTTGAGGTATGAGATGTAATACAATAATATGAGCATCATATTTTGAGGCGAGATCTATTATTAGTTTAATCTTACCTATAAGATTATCAAGTCCGGAACCTAAAAAGAGAGACAAGTATTGCTCCCATGGGGCATGTATTACGGGAGCCTTACATCCTAAGCGTTGAATTATGGAAAAAGCAGATTGTATATGGCTATATGCGGAATATGCGTCTACACCACTTCGTTCAATGTTGGTGTACGATAGCTCAATCATTTCAAATCCATTAGTACACAGTAATTCAGCAGCTTTTACCAGATCCTTATTAATAAGACTAGTTGATGGGACCGTCATGGGCATTAGTCATACACCAGAAACTCCATAATGTATAGAGAACCAGGAGACTAGATTATAAAAGAAAGAACGCTAGGCTCATAAAAGCTGGGAAGAATTTTGATGTTCACCAAGCATCTTTTTATAGGATATGTAGAATGGAGATGAGAGATGGTACAAGAGTATACTGTTATTGAATGGCGCGGTGATATTAATATTTCTAAAAGACACTTCGGTTATATTCCCCCAGGTTATGTACTGATTAGAGTCCATTATGCTTCATGGACAGGTGTTGAAGAGGCTATTCGCCAGAGAGTCATTCTGCCAAGATATGGGATTGTCATGGGATTCTCGGGGATTGGCCGAATCGTTGAAACAAGCAAGAGTATCAACCCTATTTTCTCAGGAAAGTACGTTGCACCTACAACAGTAGAGCTATATTCTCAGACGGGTATAGACACTGACGGCTTCTTAGGAGAGTACACTGTAGTCAAATCTGATTCTCTTACAGTACTTGATAATAATCCTAACCCCTTAGACTCTCTTTCTCTCCATGCATCAATAGCATATGATGCTGTTACAAAGATAGAGTTAAGCGACTACTCTAGAGTACTCGTGGTTGGAGCAGGTGTTTCCGGGCTTCTTCTGTCTCTTGAACTAGTAGATAGAGGTTATAATGTGGACACGTTAACCTTCAAGTATAAGAAGAGTATTTGTGGTCTTAGATTAATTCATCGAGTAGCTCATAACAACTATGATGTTATTGTTTTAATGACACCCATTCCTTTTACGTGGTACACCAAACTAATTAAAGCACCTAGAGCAGTTCTCCTTCATCCAGTTGCATCATCCATTTACGCTCCTTTACCTAATGACATTTTGTGTTTTGAATTACTTAAGGGAACCCATGGATTGTATTGGAGAAAGCTTCTAAGAAAACACGCTGATTGTATCAAAGAACATATTGTGAATATTGATATAGGGCTTATCGAGCCCCCTTTATTAAGTGAAAGAACGTCCTTTGTATATGTATTAGAAAGAAAATAAGTCAACATGCTAGTTGCCATAGAGTTCCTTATAGGCTTCTGCCAGCCTCTTTACGCCCTCTCTAAGCTTCTCTGGGGGTGGGTAACTGAAGTTTAGGCGAGCAGTATTTTCGCCGCCGCCATTGGGGAAGAACGCGTCGCCTGGGACAAATGCAACCTTCTTTTCTAAAGCCTTCTTAAAGAGTTCTCGTGTGTTTACTCCTTCAGGAAACCATACCCAGACAAACATTCCACCAACAGGCTTTGTCCATTTCACGCTCTCCGGCATATGTTCTTCAAGAGCACTAAGCATGGCATCTCTCTTCTCTCTATATATAGCCCTTATTCTAGGCAGATGCCTATCAATAACCCCTCTCTTTATAGCCTCAGCAGCAATAAACTGCGGTAGAGAAGGAGTATGAAGATCAACTGGTTGCTTCAATAATTCAAGCTTCCCTATGATAGGATCAGGGCCTACAGCCCAGCCAAGTCTAAGTCCGGGCGCCAATATTTTACTGAATGAACTCAAATAGATAGTTCTGCCACTATTGTCAATAGTTTTTATCGGTGTAGCTTCAGCCTCTTCAAACATTATAAACCGGTAAGGATCATCCTCCACTACAAGGAGGTCATACTGCTCAGCTAACTCGAGAAGCTGTTTCCTCCTATCGTTAGGCATAGTTGTGCCTGCAGGATTATGGCATGTTGCAACCGTATATATGAATTTTACCTTATTGATACGCCCTTCCCTCCTTAAACTAGCAAGAACTTCCTCTAGCTTATCAGTCCGCATTCCATTCTCATCTATGGGTACAGTAGCAAAACGCGCGCCTACAGCCTTAAATGCCTGAACAGCACCCAAGTAGGCTGGCTCTTCTGTAATGACAATGTCCCCTTTATCCAATAGTGCTTTGCCAATAAGGTAGAGTGATTGTTGGCTACCTACAGTGGCTATAATGCCATCATCATCGGTTACTTTTATACCATGACGTACAGCAAATTCGCGTACTGCTTCAAGAAAGTATGATACACCTCGGGTTGGTGCGTACTGGAGTGCTTTCTCGCCAAAATTAATGATTACTTGGCGCGCGATATCTGCCAGTTCCTCTCTGGGAAAGGTTTGTGGGTCCGGCAATCCTCCTGCAAGGCTTATTATGTCACCTTTCTCTACTAGCTTCAGGAGTTCGCGGATATCTGATGCACGTAAGGAGCTTGCAATAGATGAGTAGAACCTGTTATACCTGACCATAACCCCTCCTCCACCGCACTAAAAACTAACACCTGAACAATAATAAACATGTATCAATTCTTGTGTAAACTGTGGGCAGAAACAACAGGGTAAGCTTTGTAAATCTCAATTAAGTTTTCATGATAGAACCATAATTAAGCACTATATGGTATTACAAGTTCAAAGCTATGTCACGGCAAGCTAGAATGTTGTAGACCTGGTGGGTTAACTACCATGAATATTTATGAAGCACTAGAGAATGCTCAACTATACTTTGAAGCCATAAGCAAAGGTGAGTACTGTTGCCTAAGACATGGCTTACCCTATGTTACTCCTTACCTTCTCGCAGAACAAACCTTTTGTGAAATGAGGCTTCACTTAAGGCTTCTACGAGGTGATATACCAGATAAGATTAATAATAGCATTGCGCGAGAACTTCTAAAAATAATGCTTAACATTAAGAGCAGACTACCCAAGTTAATAGTGTCCAAAGAATTTTTCCTCAGTATACCCTTGGCAGCGGTAGTCAACAATGTACCCATACTGGGTAGACCACCTGCAATACATGTAGAGAATGGTTGCGCAGATACGATCTACATTGTGAAAACGAGCCCTAGTCTTAGAATATATCATAGCGACATTGTTAAAGGATTTGCCTATAGTCTTATAGTATATAAGACGGCTCTTTCATGTAAGGATCTAAAAATAGTATATATCGTAACGAGAGAGACTAAGCACATAATCAAAGCGATTAGGATGATTAAAGGCGAAGAGTCAGTTCCAAATAAGGAGATAAGGGTAGTTAAAAAAATCTTCGATTATTATGAAGCAATGAAGATCTTATCACCACTCTTAGCCTACTGGCTAGAAACGCGTAATCCTCAACCTGTTAAATCAAGTTATTGCATGAAATGTACATATAAGGATCTATGTCCGATATACTAGTCACTTAAGGGTCTCAGAACCTCTGGAGAGATAGTCTAGCATGCGTTCTAGGTTAACTCCATATAAGACTATTATCAGTCCAAATGTGAACACGTTAACTATAGCATCAATAAAGAATATACCCGGTCTATAAGCGCCTCGCAAGGGTTTACACCTACTAAGTAGCATAATTGCATAGTATAGAGCGTAAAGATAGCCTAGGGGAAGTATGCCTAGCACGAAAGGCATTAACTGTACTTCACGAAGTCCAGTACTTTTCTCCTCACGGCACAAGGTGTGCGCTTTCCTCGAAAGCCCATAAAGCGTATTGAGTCCAACTACTACAACGGGTAATGTCGCAATATACAGTGCTGCGAATATTGTTAATATGCTTTGGGCAAGCGTGGGCCTTAGATTAAACACTAGGACAGTGAGTAGTGTTGGTGCTGCGGCATGAATCGACGTCAGCAATATACTATATTTTGGTACGCTTACAGCTAGTTTCTGAAGCTCCTTTTTTACTAGCTCATCTACATCGTTACTATGCAAAACACTTATCCCCCATCATAAGTAAATAATCCTTTTTGGCGGCAATGTGGTGCGCCTGCGACGAAAGAAGCCGCAGCCTCGAACTTATAGGCTGCGGGATGCTGATGGAAGAGCCGTGCCGAGCCGCCAAAATAAAATTAGTATAAGAGTCATTATTCTTATTGTGCTGTTATTTTTGTTGTTTTAAAGATTCTAGACAGACTCTTCTTTAACGCCCCATCTTGTAACTCTCAGCACTTTGTCATGATATATTACTATGCCTTTATCTGTTATATCGAACGGGTGCCTCCTCATGCTGTGTCTGGTCCCCCTCATTTTCCATATTATCAAGCTTCTCTTAAGCTCTCCATCTATTTCGTCGAGGTCCAACCTTATAATGCCGTCAGCTGCGTGCTCTACGCCGGGCCCTCCAAACCCTCTTTCTGTAACAGATACTTGGCTTACTAAGAAGCTTGTAGTGCCAAGACCGCTTAACACCCTCTTTAACATCATTACAACACTTCTCGCAACGCTTGGCTTGGTCAGGTATAATGTTGAGACAGAGTCTATTACTACCCTTTGTGCGCCAGTGTCACGGATAGCTTCCTTAAGGACGTCTATGAGCAATCCCACATCTGTCGGATCCCTCACGACGTATTTTTCGCGCTTAGCTGCTTCACCTATACCTCCTGTGAAGGCGTCAACAATAGCGAAGACACCTTCTCTCTCGTATGGTTTTACATCCCAGCCAAATTGTGCCATATTTATCCTAACTTGTACTGGGTGCTCCTCAAGCGCCACATAGATTCCTGGTTCCCCCACTTGCAGTCCATTCCAGAGATATTGCTGACTCATAATGGTCTTGCCGGTGCCAGGACCACCACTTAGTAGGACGACATTCCTTCTTGGTATACCGCCATTTAGTATTTCGTCAAATCCGGGTATGCCAGTTTTCACTCTCTCAACTTGGAAGGGCATATTTAGTTCACCATTATACTAGACTATAGTGTAAACTGTACTACTTTAATACTTATATCTGTGCCTTAGTAGCCTCTATTATGTATTCTATCATAATCTCTTTTAGCTAGGGACGTGTAGCCTTTCAGTGGGTGGGTACTAACATTGTCTTTGAATATTAGAGAGAGGATTGTAGGGTGGTTTACGTCTGCTGGATATATTGTAGCCCCCTTACAGGCGAGATTGCCTCCTACAGCTGAGTGGGGCGTAGCAGCTATGACACCACCACCAGTCCAAGTAAAGCTTAGAATTCTGGGTCTGAAAGGAGACCTCATAGTCTTAGGGCTTGGTGTAAACTTTTCTGATAAACACAAGCAATTAATCAATAACCTTTCTCTAAGTGAGCGTGTTGAATTCACATCTGAACTTGTAGGCAAATTGTTAGCCATATGTCCTTATTGTAGGCTTGCAGTCCAAGGCGGGCTTCAAAGCCCTACGGCAATAGCTGCTGAAATACTATACTACGCTGACTCTGTTGAAAAACAAAGACTTATTGATGATGCAGCACGGCTTGTAAACATTTTCATGCTAATAAATGCTGAACTTTGGCGCCGTTTTCCCGAGCATCATGCGCGGGAGAAGCCGAGTGAGGAGACAAGCTTCATGTAACAGCTACATAAGGCTATTCTTCCACAATAACTACCATCGTTTCAGCTTATGGCAAGTTAACTGCTATAGTTTAGCATGGAGGTGTTTACTTGGCAGCCAATATTGAAGTAGCAGTATTAATAGGATTACTATTATTTATAGCAAAGCTTGGAGAGGAAATAGCTGAAAGACTTGGATTTCCAGGATTTAGTGGTAGCATAATAGCTGGGATACTACTAAGCGACGCCATCCTGGGCTTCATCAACCCTAAAGCTTTGGAGCCTGCTTCTCTCCTTTTCATCATAGGTATTAATTTTACGTTATTTCTCGCTGGAATAGAGGAATTGTCAAACCCATCAATTCTAAGGCCATCACTAAGCGAAATTCTACTATCTTTTGCCGCACTTTTACTGCCATCATGTGCAATAGCATTATTTGTTATAGAAGCACTTGGGCTAGGGCTTCAAGCTGGCCTTGGTCTTGGCACCGTGATAGCGTTGGTGAGTGCCGGACCCCTCATGAAGCTATTACTTGCTAAGGGTAGCCTAGAGAGTAGTGATTTAAGCCTCCTGCGTGTTGGTCTACTGGTTGAAGTACTAGGCCTTATAGCATTCAACGTACTAGTTCAAGGCTTTAGCTTCTTGAGGCTTCTAGAGACAATAATATTTGTTGGTATTGTATTTCTTGTTGGAAGACACATGTTTGACGACTTCTTGTTATTCATAGAGAGACATATTCACGTTAAAGAGGCCCCATTTGCCTTTATAATAGCCCTTGTGGTCATGACTGGATATATAGCTGAATTAATAGGCTTTAATGCTGCTGTAACAGCACTACTGCTTGGAGTATTCTTGTCTGAATACATGCAGATAAGGCCCCTATACTTAGAGCGTGTACGTGCCTTCACTTACGGATTCCTAGAGCCTTTATTCTTTATAGGCATAGGCATATACGCTACACAATTTACAGTACGTGATGTGTTGTTTGCATTCATATTCTTCGCTGTGCCAAGCTCTATAAAGGTGGTACTAGCCACAAGGTATGGGTTTAAGTTAAGAGAGAGTATTGCACTTCTTGCAAAGGGGGGCGTTGATGCTGCACTTCTCCTCGCTCTTCTCCAAGGTAACTTGATAGGATACGACATCTATACTTCAGCTCTATTAGCCATATTGGCATCAGTAATCACGGCTTCGCTCGCTTATCGCGTAAAAGAGAGGAGCAGAGACATACCACGTCAGAGGCTAATTGACTTACGGCCCGAACTTATAATTATTGACGAAAACGAGTCAGCGGAATATGCTGCTCGTCTCGTAGCAGAGAAAGGGGCTGCAGTTGTCGTTGATAGGTTTATGAGGCCAGTTGGCTACATAGTTGCTGAGGACTTTGCAACAGTCAATCCACGGATGCTTAGAAGAATACCTGTAAGACTGTTCATGAGGACCGAGGTTCCTGTAGTCTCCAGTGATGCCACAGTCTCTGAGATACTTGCTGATCCTTCACTTTTACATGAGCCAATAATAGCCATAGTGAATCATAAAGGAGAAGTTGTCGGGACAATAACGTCAAGAAAACTTCTAGCACTCCTCCTTTCAAGACGCGAAGAACATATGAAACAGTGAAAGACCTTCAGAACATGCAAAGAAGCCTAAGAGTAAGGCTCTGTAGCGCCGGCCCCAGCTCATTAGCCCCAATAATGGGGCTGTCGCACGGTGGGGGTTTCCTCTTTCGTGGGGATTCCTCGTCATCGCCACTATCAAAGTCTCCTTCTAACAGTGTTTTAACACTATTGTATTCGTAACCAGGAATAAACTGTGAGATAGTACTATGGATAAGGGCTCGGCGGAACTCTGAGCATTCATCGCCCACATCACTTGTGGACTCATACTTGCCGGGTAATCCTCATAGCCCTTTTCTCTAGAGACATTCTATTTAGGTATTATGTTATGATGAACGCATTGCTTGTAAAACTACGACGTGTACTATGTAGTAGGGCTAGTATGAACTGCTGTGCAGCGTCATTAGTGCTTGTCATGATTCTTCTTCGAGTCTCTTGAGCTGTCTTAAGTACATTTCATATAGTTCCTTTGTTGTTGTTGCGTCTTCAGGTGACTTGTCTGGACGCCAACGTATGAATCTCGGGAATCGTATTGAGATGCCAGCACCACTCTTAGCCCATCCATAGCAGCATGTGTGTACGGGGCTTAGAGTGAGTTCAGCACCGATAATCTCTGCTACTAATACTGGTTCAACCCATGCGTCCGGCTTCATGGTGCTATCGACTCGTGGGGGCTTTGTATCTCGTATGTATGGCGCTAACATCTCTGGTAACTTCTCTAGATCCTCATCAGTAAAACCGCTTCCTACTTTGCATACACTCTTAAACGTGTCTGACTCGGGATCGTATGCAGCCATGAGTAGTGTACCAAACTTTCCTCCTCTTCGTCCCTTTCCATAGAATGCGCCAATAACGACAAGGTCAACGGTGTCAGCCATTTCTGACTTGTAATCACGCTTATACTTTATCCATAGCCAGCCCCGCGCACCCGCCTGGTAAATGCTCTTATCGTGGATAGCTTTAGCCATTATTCCTTCTGCTCCGTCCTCTATTGCTTGCAGGAAGAACTTCTCTAATGCTTCAACATCACTGACTATAGTCCCTTTAGCTAATTGCCATGTATCATTCTCATTTATTATTGATGCAAGTTTCTCTCTACGATACAGTAAAGGTTTTAGTGTTAAGTCTTCACCGTTAACGTACACTGTATCAAATAAGTAGACAGCAACCGGTATTTCTTCCATTGCTACATGCACGTCATGCTTTCTCCTACGCCGCATTAAGACCTGGAATGGCCTGAGTTCACCCGTTTCGGGATCAATGGCTACTATTTCACCTTCTATTATAGCCTCTTCAGCTTTAATGCTCTCAAGAGCCATCTTGACTACATCGGGGTACATGTGTGTAATGTTCTCTAGCCTTCTCGAGAATATCCATATTTTGTCTCCTTTCTTGTGTATTTGTGCTCTTTCACCATCATACTTATATTCTATAAGTGCTTTTCCCCCAAGCTTCTTCAGTATCTCTGAGGGATCGCTTAGTCTTTCTGCTAGCATGGGCCGTATGGGCATCCCTACTTCGGGCTTGATATTCTTTAGGGCTTCAACCCCTTGTATAGCTAC
This sequence comes from Pyrodictiaceae archaeon, assembly GCA_027046265.1. GTDB lineage: Archaea > Thermoproteota > Thermoprotei_A > Sulfolobales > Pyrodictiaceae > QNYQ01. The sequence continues at coordinate 57,848 of JALTZF010000098.1, read as the reverse complement.
AATCTTTGCTATCGTGCCCAGGTCTGCACGTAGATTGTAGGCTCTCTCTATAATGCTTCTCATAGCTGCACTCCCAGCATAAACAACTGCTAGGGCTTCCATTATCGTGGCGTCGCCCACACCTAGACGCAGTCGCCCCTCAACAAATCTTGCAATGTACTTTGCCTCCTTAGGTGAAGCTTCAGCTAGAAGGCCTGCTAGAAGCTTGAGTTTTATATCACGGCTCCCCTCTCCTTGAGCCATTGCTATCTTTGCCAAAGTCTCATAGACTCTTTCAACAGTGAGTGTGCTCTCTCCTGTTGGCCCAGGTTTAGACATAAAAGCTAAGAGACCGGGTGCACGGCCTCCAGTCTTCTTCAACTGTTCGCTTTTTACTATCTCAATTGCTTTTCCTATGTCACCAACTTTTTTGGCGAGACGTTCGAGATAATGTTCGGATGTATGAAGAGCTATTGATGCTGCTTTTATCAATAGTTTCTCGCCAACGCCCAGCTCCGGTAAGCCTTTCCAATCTGGCCACAGCTTACCTTGAAGAATGTATATAACCTTGTCCACAACTTCTGCCGGCGTCTTCTTGAATAATTCAACAAGATATAGTAGCATCTGTGTTCGTGCTGTAACACGCTCAAGTTTCTCAAAGGCCTCAGCTATAACCGAGAAAGGCATAGGCATGATTCTACTCTCCCTATATGTAATTATTTTACAACATCCCTCTATTAGGCCTGTGGCCTTAGACATTACAAAGAGTAAGACAAAGATCTAGGAGTACTATAAGATCCCTCTACTCTTATAGATTCTTCTAACGATTTCTGGGGCTTTTAATGGGTTCTCGTCAGGATCCCTCTTCTCTATTAGTTTTACAATTGCCCGGTACAATTCATAAACTTCATCCTTATTAGGAAACCCATTAATATCACAATAATATAAACGCACGTCACTGGCCTCAACACGCTTATCTGTAGCTTTAACCACAACTAGCTCTGCCCACTCAGCTTTCTTATTTTGGAATCTTGGAGCAGTCTCAACTGGTATAGTGTAGTATATTATACATACACCATTGTCTTCTATCTTTGAAGCAATATTAAAATCTATCTCATCTAGGCTACTATATACTTTGTGAACATCTACAGAGAAAAGCATACAATCATTCTTATCAGGGACAACTACGACTCTTCGAAACCCTTCAAACCAGTATTCTCTAACATTCAAAGGGGCCTCTACAACATCAAGCTCTTTAACGCTTATTCTTTGGGGCATGTTGTTGACCAAAAAGGGTCACCCTTAACAATAACTACTGCAGTATTGACTATCAATAGTTGATAATTATCAGGGTTAGGTAAAAACTAATATGTTATTCTATGATACGCTTTACTCTCCGAAACAGAGAGCGCGACTTTCCTTAAGCAATGATCTAGTTAAGCTGTTAGACTTATCGTCGTCTCTGTTCAACGACCCAGGGTGTTAAAAGCTCTAGCTCACGCCCACAGAATGGACATTTGTAATGCAATCGGCGTGCATCAGCTGTACAAAAATACGCATCGTACTTATCCTTACAGTTCTGACATACATAGACTATATCGATGGTCGTGTCTAGCTTTGTTGCACAGATGCGACACTTCCTACTAACCCAGCCTTTATGTCCTACAGCATTAATTCCCTTAAGGCCTGATGTTGACACTTAACCTCACCCCGAAGCTAACTGGCGCACACACGGCTTAAATTAATTAATCGTCAGCATAAGCTATAAAGAAATGCAGACATTAAATGCGAGAATAGGGTCAATGAGGATAGCGCTCTTCGTCTACAGAAAGCTCCTTGATCATGGGGATAGGCTAGGATTACCGAGGCTCGTAGCTAGACTTTATAGAGTCTTACGCGTACTACCTCACTGTCCCTATCTACTTCAATTAGGCTATAGCGCCTAGAGGCTAGGGGTCCAGGATTAACGCTTAGAACACTTTCTACAGAAGATGTGCCCCATGATTCGTGTATGTGGCCGGTGGCTAATAGTAACGGTTTATACTCTGCTAAGATTTTACGCAATGCTTTACTGCCAACATATGTCCCTCCTCTTATCCTATCTAGCCCACTCATATAGGGTGGAGTATGAGATACTATGATCAGTCTATCACTACTAGATTTTCTTTCATAATCTTTAAGACCTTGATACAGTACTCTTACTAATTCTTCTTCACTGTACTCTATAGGCGTATTGAAGGGTGTGTGGAGTGAACCTCCTACGCCAACAAAGAGGAACTCATCGATACTCACGAGCTTTCCATGAATATTCATTCCGATCCCTTTCAGATCCAATAGCCTGGGATCATCAGTATTTCCAGGTATCCATACAATATTACTACTCTGCCTTATGAACTCGTCAAGTATGCTAATAGCCTTATCTATATTGCCATCTGCTAAATCTCCAGCAATAACAGCCAAGTCAAACTCTACACCCCTAAGTGCCCTCACATTAGAAATAGCACCATGTATGTCAGACACAACTAATATCCTATACCACACTCATACCACCTCTATGCACTTCTTGTTCTTATTATAGTAAGATATTAACAGTATCCAAGAAACAGTCTAGATCTCTCCTACATACCTAAGCTCAATAAAGCTTCAGCTATTAACTACTTCTCTCATAACAACGTTATAGTTTTTAATTCGCTGCAAACGCTGATAACAGTCCGGACACATTTAGCTTAGGCCAAACCTTATGGCACATAGTGCTAAGCTAGTGGTGAAGAGTCTTGCAAACAGTATAGAGGACTGATACACTATGGCGTGGAGAACAATAATGGAGTCAATAATATTAGCTAGCTTTAAAGAAATTGAATCATGCATAGACGAAAAGAACCCTAGTATTTGTGCTACGAAGCTTCTTGCCTCAGTAGACGCCATATATACTCCACTTAAACCCATAAATTCTGGGCTGGGTGAAGTACGTAGGATATCTAGCTTACTCGCAGGAATACTCGCCAACACCTTCATAGAACTAGCCCGGAAGAAGCTCGGAGATGAAGCCGATGATTTTTTGCGTGCAACAATGGAGGAACTAAGCAAAACAATTGAAGACACCGTTGGCTATGTTAGATCTATTCTGGAGAAGGCCAACATACAGTTCTTTGAGCCTGCCATGTCAAGAGAGGCACGTGAATCTCTGTATAATGACATAAAAGAGTATGTTGCGCCTTCCAAACCCATGATACCAAGGAGGAGACATTTACCACCTCGCCGCCCAGACCCACGCCAGAGGCTCTTTAGGTTATTAAAGGAATTAGGCCGTAGAGATCCATTCATATCGAAGTTCATAGACATGGAGCTTAGAAAGATAGGAGTATTATAGAATATTAAAAACTCGCTAAATCATTATGGAGTTCTCCTCCTATTTATCTTCGTCTTGAGCTAGTTCCCTAGCTAGGTCATCATGCAACAACATGCCTAAAGCCGATAACGCAGCAGCTGCTGCGTACTCTGTTGATAACGTTATACCAGGTGCTATGTCAAGTACAAGATCTGCAAACCTATATACACCCTCGGGTATTCCCTCACGTGCGCCAAACAGTAAGTTTACACGCTTCCCTTTTCGCAATATCTCCAAGAATTCTCTCTTCATACGCGAGGCAGGCTCGCCTTCAGGCTCAAAGACTATTATGGCTTCATCCATTCTCGACCTTACTAGCTGGTATAGATCCTGTATATTAACTGGTACACGCCACACATTACGTCCATAGCTTCGTTTCTGTATTTCATATCTCGACTCAATACCCTCAAACACTCCATCAAGGAATGTCTTGAGTTGTAATGCGTCTACTAGACCTATTGGGGCTATGACTAACTCGCCTACCTCGAAGTTTTGTACTTCTCTACCTATCCTTACACCCATAGTCTTACATGCGTCAAGGGGTCCTAGGTAAGGCATTTGGACTATTGAGAGTCTCTTGAAGAGCTTGTATAGAGGATACTTCCCTTTCCTCATTTTCTTCCATATCTTCCTACCTGGTATAATGGCTATGAGTGCTATGTCACCAATGATCTCGACTTGAACCACTTTATCGGGTTCTGATAGGTTGACAAATGCGCCGGTAGCCCTTCTAACATAGTCTCCTACAACTACATTGACATCAATACTCCGAAAACTGTGCTTACCACGTCTCACTGTTCTTACTGCAAAAGATTCGTGGCTCGCTATATGCTTTGAGGCAATCTCAGCTGCTACCTTGGCTATTTCCTCGAGATCAGCTTTGGAGCAAGCTTCAGCAGTGATAACCTTCTCTGCCTCGAGAACATTCTTCTCTATCTCTCTTGAAAGTTCATGCTTATCCTTTGACGGCTTCACTAGGATAAGACCCTTGAATCCTCTTGGAGAGACCTCTACCTCGGCTTCTGGATCGAGTTCTTGTATATATGATGCTGCAACTTTCTCCATGCCTAGTGGAGTTTTTACGAGTACATAGTTACATTCATGACTGCTCTGCATTAGCTAACCCCGCTATTTTTAGGTGCAACGGTGAGAATACACTTTATCGTAGATTCTACTGATTCCGTCTAAAGGGATCTTGTGGAATGTGAGTAGTTAGAAATCGTTAGAAGAAAAGAAGGGTAGTACTGCCCTCTTTTTCAGCGTACCTCGTACATTAGTGGTGAAACCACAACTGCTGACTGTGGCTTTCCATCGGGGCCAGGGACTGTTAGTAGTTTGGACTTGTATATTTCGACCTTGCGTAGCGGATATATCTTCTTTGCTTGTTCAAAGATCTCATTGGCCAGCTGGCCAAATAGCATAGCCTTTATCAATTCGTCGAGTGTATGTTCAGCAGCTCGCTTTGTTATTATCTCACCCATTATCTTCCTTATTGCTCTCTTCTGACTAGTCTTACACCTATAAGTTGTCAAGACAACTCCCGTTATCCTGAGCCCATAGCCATCCTTGGTTGTAACGTTGTATATTCCTTGGACTTTACTGCTCTTACGCCTGATAAGGCTCTTCATATAGTCTCTAGCAAGTTCGTGTCCTTTGAAACGTGTATAAGCCTTCAAGTTCTCTTCATCGACGTCAATTATCTGGAAGAAGAGGTGTACATGTACTAGTGAGAAGTCGCCAGTAATATCGTAGAGTGTTGTCTCCATAACTCTTCCTATGAGCTTTCTTGGATCATCAGCTGGCGTGGTACCTAACACAACGTTGCCGAATACTGGAGGAGAAATTACTTCATACCATTTCTTGAGCCTCCATTTATCTCTAACACCACGTGGTGCCCGCCTACTCATTACTCTACTCCCGCACATTATCCACGGTGTCTGCCTCTTTTAAAGCCTTAGCAGTCTCCTCTATAGTCTTTAGTAATGCATAAGTGTATGACAGTATTTCATCAATAGTATTCCTGAGACCCCCAATCCGTGTAGGTGTGTTCTCCGTGGTCTCAATATGGACAACAAGGTCTCTTCCTTCAATCCTTTCCTCTATTCTGAGCCATGCAGGTGCTGCTAGGTTGTCGGGCTTAAGAGCTTCAAGGACTGCTTGGGCTAGCTTCTTCTCTAGCCCTTGTATCCTTAAATTAATCCATATACGTGGATTCTCAGCACTGCTCCTCATTTAGAACACCGTAGGGATAATTGTTCACGTAGTCCAAGCATTTATTATTAATCAGTTCTTCAAGCTTCTCATAACCAATGTGCTCTATTAGACTCTCCATACTAACCAGATATTTCCCTTCGTCATACTGGAAGCCAGCCAGAGACTCAGGCTTGACTACACCAAGGCTTCTCAACTCCTTCTCAGCGCAAAGTATGCAATTTGTGTAGGGGAGCACTGTTAGCTCCACTCCGGAAACTCGGCGAGTAGGTCTCTTCTCTTCGTCTAGCAGTCTTTTTATGTATTGAGATAGTATCCTAGCTTGCTGTGAGCGGAATGACATGTAAGCTGCAGAGTATACGAGCTTGTCTGCTAGCCCAAAACCTAATAGGGGCTCAAGCCCCTTTATTGATGCGCTGCATGCAAGCACGCTAGCTGCTTCACGGAGATCTCTAACTGGTAGTCTACGGCTATAGTAGCTCATGCCGATGATTTCTGTGGGCCTCCTTGGCACCCTACTTTCTGACTTGAGTAGCTCATAAAGTTTCTCACCAAGAAGAGCTATGGCCTCCTCTGAAGCCTCCTCAACAGTTTTGCCTTTAAGTTCACTTAAGCGCGGGTCGCTTTCAAGGAACTTCTTTGAAGCGCTCACATCCTCAGTGAGTCCAGGCAGATAAGGTAACCACGTGAATGCTAGAGCATGCTCTGTTGGCTCAAAGAGCCACTGTACAAGTTTAACAGAAAACAATGCCTCAATAATGTTCTCTAGGCTCAAGACCTCTATTATGCCAGCCTCAACACCAGTAAACTCCCCTTTTTTACCCCGGTTAGTCCCCTTCCAAAATCCCGCGACCAAGCTATAGGCTGCTACTGGACCTACAACTGTTAATTCCGAGAGAAGCCCTGTCATGAGTCCGCTCACACTTGCATCGTTAGAGGCTGTAACAGTTAACGATGTAATGCCGGTTGGCGGCTCACCATACCCCACAAGCACAGATGTCCTCTTAACGTTAACCTCGTATGCTATAGAAGCAGGATAACCTATGAGCACTGCTGGGCCACTAATATCCTTTGGCGGTAAGGGTGTTATGTACACACTATAACGTATCTTGAACCTGTTAAGTACATACAATAATATTGACGAGGCTATTATAGGGTCAAGAGCAGGGTAAACATAGACTTCAAAGAAGCCATACTCCTTACTTGCAGCACTAATCTGTGTTGCTGCAGGCCTAAGCAAGGCTGCCTCCTTTTCAGTTATAGCGCGTGCAAAAGCCTCATCGAGGCTCAAAACATACCCTCCGTGCTTTAAATGCACGATAGGGAGAGTGAAAAGTACTTCTAGAGATGCATCCAGGCTTTAAGGATAGGAAGGCATGTTACACTAGATTTGTCTTTGTCTTTACGAAATAGATAGATCGAAGAATGATATCAGATCTGGGAAAACTATTGGCGCAAAATCTCTTACTACTTTGTCGGGGCTTTGTAATCAGCATTGCCCCTCTCTGTACAAGCCGCCGGCCACAATGAGTTTAGCTTGTTCTGGATTGTACCTCCAGTCTGGTGGTAACTCGCCTGTTTTCTTATAGTATTCTGCTATTCTCCTAATTTTAGATTCAAGGTCTAGAAGACCTTTCTTTGCATGTGTGTCCTTAGGGTGCTCCTCGAGGTGGCGCCGTAGATTCACAGCTTTCTCTATTAACCTAAACAAGTCTTCTGGTACAACCATCGATATACATCGTTCCTTGAGTACTTGTGTTATGGTCTTACCAAGTATTGGTTTTACAAGAGGTATGCCAAACTGGTCTCTCAGCACAATTCCTATCATGCTTGGACCATAACCTTTTCTAGCGAGGTCAACTATGATTTCCTCTATCTCCTCTGGATCGTAGGGTATCCACTTTGGCACCGTTGGACTAGCCGGACGTGTCGAATGCGATCTACCCTTCTTTCTGCGCTTACCAGCCATAAACCACACCCCTCTCCCGGCGAGCAGGAGCCCGGGGAGCCCCTACTCCCGGGGCTCTTGAACCCCACCCTCCCCTTGGTTTTCTCCTCCTTATAAACTCTTAAGCTACAGTGTTCTCTCTGTGAGCCATTCGCAGAACTTAGAAGCTGCACGGGCCCTATGCGAGTAACGATTTTTCTCTTCTATACTCATCTCAGCAAAAGTCTTATTTGAACCCTCAGGAACGAAGATGGGGTCAAACCCGAAACCTTGACTCCCTCTCGCCTCTTCTACGATCCGTCCTCGGACTACTCCTATAAACAGTTCAACACCCCATGGACCAGCATAAGCGATTACCGACTTAAAGTAGGCTGTTCTCTCTGAGACCCCCTCGAGTAGACGTAGTATGCCTTGAACACCAATGGTTTTGTACACATAGCTACTATATGGGCCTGGAAATCCCCTAAGAGCATCTATAAACAAGCCGGCATCTTCAACAACTACTGGTTTACCGAGGTGGTTGTACGCGATTATGGCTGCATAAGCTGCTATGGTCTCAAGACTAGAACTCTGGATCTCCACCTTCGGGGTATCAATGGGCTCAACACTATACCCACATGATTCAAGTACAGCGCGTAGCTCCTCTACTTTATTCATATTCTGTGTTGCGAACAGAATGACCCTACTTTCTTCTCCTCTCTTCATGGTATCTACCCATAAGCCTGATCTCCCTTACAATCCTCATAAGCTTGTCTGCTTCACTTCGCCCTAGTATAGTAGAATACCCTTCTAGGAAAGCTTCAACCATGACTTCAATGTGCTCAGGATGTGTAGACTCTAGACTCCTAATAAATAAGTGCAAGTCCACAGCCTTATCGCGCTCAGAGGCTTTAAGGCTAGATAATCCAAAGTCTATTATGAATAATTGCTTGTTACTTGTGACTAATACATTGCTTGTCGTGAGATCGCCATGAGCTAATTCGCTGCTATGCATGCGTGCAGTGTACACTCCAAGAGTTTTTGCGTATTTTCGTGCTTCAAGCAAGTTAGATTCAATGATATCAGCTAGCTTTACCCCCTCAATATATTCCATGACTATTATCTTTGAGATAGGATCAACAAAGTATAGTTCAGGAGCGGGTACACCTATGCTGCGAGCTGTATGCAGCGCTTTTGCCTCTACTATCGTTCTCCTTGTGCGCAAATCCTCATCTATGACTTTGTGTCTGTAGGGCTTAGGGGGTCTATACTTAGCTATGGCTCTAACCCCGAACCAGTCTACAACATAGAGTATAGCTTCAGCACCGACGTACGCAGGCTCTCCCTCTACGCCTATCTCCAGGGTACTTCTACGTTGTCCAGTCTCCATCTTTGCTTCACCATAGCCTTAATAGGCTCTATAATGATATTGCTAAGATAGTTTAAGAGGCCCACCCACGCTATCATAGCTCCATTATCTCCTGCCAGGGGAAGCGGAGATACACCAAATATTGCAGCATGAAGCTTTGCCATCTCTCTAAGCTTTTCCTGTAGTACGGGGCTGGCAGCAACGCCGCCAGTGAGCAGGACTTCACGCTTACGCGTATGAGCTAACCCTCTCTCGGTTACCTCTACAGCAGTTCCATAAGCTGATTCTCTGAGCCCAAGACAGATTCTAGCCTTATCCCTATTATCCTTGCTTCTTCTCCAAGCTCTTATAGCAGCTGTTAAGAGGCCAGAATAGGAGACATCCATACCCTTTACAGTATAGGGTAAGACTACGGGGTCATCAGCTTCACTAGCACATCTATCTACGACATGTAAGCCTTCAACAATGTAGGGTGGTGCCAGCCCAACCTCTCTAGCAAATGTGTCAAGCAAATTCCCAAGCGCAATGTCTATGGTCTCACCGAACACCCTGTAGCGCTTCTTAGCAAATGCAGCGACCATTGTGTTGCCTCCCGAGACATACAAGACAAGGGGGTCCCGCTGCCCAGTATAGAATCTCGCTATCTCTATATGTGCAACCGCGTGATTGACTGGTACTAGGGGCTTAGAGAAGTAGGAGGCTAGTCCCCGCGCTATTGTAGCTCCAACACGTAGTGCTGGGCCTAAGCCTGGTCCAAGTGCTACAGCTACTGCATCGATGTCTCTAATGCTTAGTCCAGCATGCTTTAATGCTTCTCTAATCACTATGGGCGCCATCTTTACATGGTGCTCAGCAGCCTCTCTAGGGTGTATGCCTCCTTTCTCAGGCTTGTATGTACTTCTAGCACTAACCAGGATGTATGGTCTCTTTGTAGAGGCTATACCTACTCCAAAAGTGTGCGCTGTAGATTCAATACCTAAGACGTATACTTCTCTATCCCACGATAAGCTAGGATAAAGTTTTGAGGGGTGAAAACGTGGATTACCGTACGAACTCGGTGTGTCCACATTTACCACAATGCCACCTCGGCACTGGGTACTTGTGGTACGCCATAAAGCTTCCACAGCGTGGACATATTCTGTTCTTTCTTCTTATGGTACCAGTATTGTAGTCATACTCGTAGAGTCTGTGCACATAGAGCTTTAACTCTCTACCTTCAGCCATTCTTGACACCCCCATAATAGGTGCTTGTGAAGGGATTAAATCGTACTCGTTGAGATTACTCTTCTTCCTCTTCTTCGGGTATCTTGTTCCTTTCAATAATGTATTTTGGCTCAAACTTATGGGCACGTTCAACATCATCGTAAACATGCACTTCAGCCTTTGTTCTCCCAACACCATATTCTGTTCTAACACTACGTATAAAGAGCCTCTTTATGTCGACATTTAGTGCCCTGGCTAGCTTATAACGTAACTGCATTCTGCCTGGAGTCGACTTGCCTACGTGCAGTATTACGAGATCTATCTCTCTACGCTTTATTAATGGATTATACCAGTCTCTTACTATGTAGAATTCATAACCCTCCATATCAACATCAAGCCTTTTAGCATTCTTTGGTCTTAATAGTTCTAATACGTCTGCTTGTGCACTTGCTTGCGCCATATCTACCCCCACCTATGCCTCCTAGCGAACCCAGAGAAAATAATATGCTTTCTAATAACTCTGTTGCCCACCTAAACCTAACTATTGGCATTCTTCAAATTTACCTAAGATAACGCGTACTTCTTGTTTTAACCTAGGTGTAACCCTGACGAGTAATGTTGCAATACGTGGATAACCATAGGTCACGATGCTTCCTATAGGTGCAAATAGTATTGAGGGAAGAGCAAGCAGGTCCTCTTCACCATCCACTATTATCACTGTCTTATTGCGATTATAAAGAGAACCTTGTATAGTGTCTAGCGCTTCACGGGTAATCCTAGAACGAGGGTTTTTAACTTTGATTAAACGGTAGTCGCTGAGCAGGGATCCAATATTTGAGCATATGCTACTGTTACTAGCACGCATAACTTTGCAGTCGATAATAATGAGGTTTGGTCTTGCACTAAGGTGCTTAAGCAATAATGACGTTACATAATCGCCCACGCTTACTAATATCTTATATTTGTACTTGCTCAGCTCTTGTAGACTACTAATAAGAATTGAGTTAGACGGCGTTGACGATAGTAATGCACGAAAAACCGAAGGCATACATAGTGCGCTCACTTGTTTACCCAAATTACTAAATGAGAACACGGATACACCCCACGCCATATAAGAAGGGACATATAACTACCTAACTCTCAGCGCGTAGCGTCCAGGCTTAATGAATCCAAGTCTTTTAGCCAGTTCAGACTTTTCAGGGTCAAGAACGACGATTAATCCCTCCCAGTCCTCGCTTAAGTCTGTTGAATTACATACTGGGCATCGTGTAGCATCTTTTGGCACTAAACTCTTGCATCTCCTACAAGCTTTAAAAGGCAATCCTCTTCTCCGGGCCATAAAATGCTCACCCTACATAGTATACTGAAAACGAAATTAACTCTCTTGTTTAGTTTCCTTTTCTCTCTGCTTTTCAACCCACTCAAGCTTTCCTAGGTATGGCTGCCTCATAGTTAGTTGTATACGCGGCTTCCCTCCAACTGGTGGGATAGAGACTGATACCACTCTCGCTCTTACCGCATCGCCCACCTCTATGATTCTTCCACTGTCCTCGCCAATGAATGCTCTGCGTTGCGGGTCAAACCTTACATGCTCATCCATCATTTGGCTTATATGTACTAGCCCTTCGACAGGGCCTATATTAACCCATGCGCCGTACCGGGCAGCATTAACTATTATACCTTCGACAACCTCACGTACACCAGGCTTAAAGGCTAGTACTTCGTATGTTGCGTCATGGTAGGTTGCCCCATCCCCGGGCAGTATACGTCCTTCTCTCTCCACTTGCACATTGAAAACTGCAACAATGATGCCCATTTCTGGGTCAACATAGCCTATATATCTGTCTGCAAGTACGCGCAGAGCAGCCTCTTCCAAGTCTACACCAAAGAGTTCTGGCGGGATCCTAACAACATCCTTGACCCTGTACAGCTTGTACACACCTAACACCCTCTTTAGACCAAGCCCCTAGGAATTATATTAGCTTAATAACAATTCTGAATATTGAAACATGCATTACTCTACAATGGGCAAATACGTACAGGTTAGAACTCCAACATAAGACCATGCCTTGACCTTCTATAATAAATGTTTGGTTTACCTAGCTCCCTCAACCTTCTTCTAAGCTCGTTATCTGCAGTGACAACTATAGCATCAGCATCACTTAGTGCTAACTTGATAATGGCGTCATCCGTGTTCTCCGCGTCTTGAACATCAACTACTCTGCAAAGTCTTAGAACAACATCCAGTGCCAGTTGGGCAGCTTTTCTTTTATGTACTTTCTTAGAGTTTGTAAGCTTTTTCAGTTCATTAATTACATGTCTAGGAACAACACATTCGGGATAGGTCTCGAGGACTTCCTCTATATCATCAAAGACTCTTACACCCTCATATAATAAAAGGAGTATGCTTGTATCAATAATAACACGTCTTTTCAAGCCTTAACAGTACCCCACCCTACAAGCCTCCATCTGCCAAGCACTTGTCTCGATAGAGCCACCCTATCGCCATCGAATGCTGCTACCGGGCGGCGTAACGCTATCTCAAGCATGTCTTTAGTCACCTTTGTGACTATACCAAGCGTTATTGCTGTGCCCACAGTCAACATTATTATCTCCCTTGGACGTATAGGCTGTATCTTCACAAACTCTTTTACACCAATAACTCTCTCAAGTAACTGATACTCAATAGTTAAAGTGCTCCGAACTGGTGGCAAGTGCCCAGGCTTCCCCACAACGTTCCCGACAAGGTTATCAGCTTTCGTAATTGATGGATCAAGCTTTGTACCAATAGCAACTAAGCCGCCAGGCTTTGCCTCTTCTACTTCAAGATCTCCAAACCGCAGGCTGGTAACCTCAGTTATCACAGGCTCATAGACAACTTTACCCCTCTGCTCAACACGTACGCCAGGCGCTATCTCGATCTCATCCCCTACACGGAGTGCTCCCTGAATCAATGTCCCGCCAATGACTCCTCCTTGTAATTTCTCAACTGGTGTTCCAGGCTTATTTATGTCAAAGCTCCTAGCCACATACATCAATGGTGGTTTTGCCGGGTCACGCTGAGGAGTAGGTATCATATGCTGCATAGCCATGAGTACGGCATCAACGTTAACTTTGTGTAATGCACTCACAGGAATTATAGGTGACCTCTCTGCTACAGTGCCCTTTATAAACGTCTTTATTTCCTTGTAGCTCTCCCTAGCCCTATTAGGATCAACAACATCAACTTTATTCTGTACTATCACTATCTTATCAACACCAATTATGTTTAACGCCATTAAGTGCTCGTAGGTCTGTGGCTGTGGACACTTCTCATTAGCTGCTATGACCATGAGTGCTCCATCCATGAGTGCCGCGCCAGACAACATTGTAGCCATGAGGATCTCGTGGCCTGGAGCGTCAACGTAAGATACTCTCCTAAGTAGCTTAGGTACTGTTCCTTTGGGACAGTGCTCTGGGAAGGGCTGATACGCGTCTGGTTCTTCGACCCCTTCGCAATACCATATTTCGCCTTCAGCATATCCGAGCTTTATTGTCATTCCACGTCTAAGTTCCTCACTATGTCTAGCTGTCCAAATACCTGTTAATGCTTGCACAAGAGTTGTTTTTCCATGGTCAACGTGGCCTGCAGTACCAATATTTACCTCTGGCTGGCGTTGTCGCTGCGCCTCAATCTCATCAACATCAAATTTAGCCATAGCGGACTACCCCACTCCAAAGCACTACGTGAAGAAGAGACTAAATACCCTCTCCTCTCCAAGCAGAGAAGCTTAACGGAGTACTGCATGATCAACCTATGCTAGTATTCTCCTTCTCAACTAGTAATGGTACAATATTAACTCAATGGCCTAATTATAAGACAAAAGGAAATAGTACAAAAGGCTAAGGTAATAGGTAAAACTTGCTACTTCTTCTCTTGCTCAGGATAAACTATGACCGTGTTTATTTGGACTATGTCGTGTGATATAGTGTTACCTCTGACGGTCTTCCTTCTTCTTTCGCCCTTTTCGCGTGGATGGAATCCTGGTGGTCCCGATAGCAGTGCTCTCTTCTTCACTGGGCCGGGTATCGATGGTATCATTGGGAATCCACTATTGTCGCTACCACCTCTAATTAACAGTTTGTAGCCTGGAAGCCCCACTAAGTTGCCATCAAACTGGTCTCCTATCTTTAGCCCTATTAGCTTATCTGCTTGTGGGCTTGTTAGTGTTAGTTGCCATGCCTTGGCTCGAAATACTACTCCTTCAGCTTCTTCTGCGCCTACAGCATCACCAAGCCATTCAAGACTGACGTGGACTGTGTCTGATGGAATAGAGTTGTCAGTTTCTACTCTACATGTATGCTTAATCTTTTTCTCCTCCTTTCTTATCCTTATAGTTATTATGCCATGCTCAGCGTTGAGCTTCTTCAATAGTTCAGGATTTGCCTTACACACTGGTAGCTTCTTCTTTGTTTTTTCGTTATCGCCATACTCTATGTTCTCATCTCCTTTAATTTTAACTTTTACTTCAGGTATGTCTGCTCCAGCTTTTGGATCAGATATTACTACCTTGAACTCGACCATGACAGACACCTACCTTGGTTCATCCCCGGGCCCTTTACGGGCCCAGCATCCCCTCCTCTCTGGGAGGGACCATGAAGGAAGACCAGCTTAGCCACTATTATCTCTTATCGTTCGTGCGGACAAGGACTTTTCTGGTAATGTGGTGCATACAAAAAAGTCTGTGAAAGCAGTAGTGCCTAGGGGGTGACTATAGAGGTGAGTTCTGAACAGCCAAAACGGTTAAGGCAACCTATTGTAGTAGTCCTAGGCCATGTAGATCATGGCAAGACAACATTGCTTGACAAAATACGAGGAACTGTCGTTGCAGCTAAGGAGCCAGGACTTATAACTCAGCATGTTGGAGCCAGTGTTGTTCCTGCTAGCGTTATTGAGAAGCTTGCTGAGCCTTTAAAGAAGATAATCCCATTTAAGCTAATAATCCCGGGCCTTCTCTTCATAGACACCCCTGGCCATGAGTTATTCACTAACCTCCGTCGTAGAGGAGGGAGCGTTGCAGATTTTGCTATACTTGTAGTTGACATCAATGAGGGTTTTCAACCACAGACTTATGAGTCCATCGAGATACTTAAGCAACGCCGCGTACCATTCATAGTTGCTGCAAACAAGATAGACAAGATACCTGGCTGGAGGCCAAACCCCGATACGCCCTTCATAATCTCTTACCAAAAGCAACTGGAACGTGTAAGAGAGGAGCTTGAAAGAAGGTTATGGGATAATGTAGTAGCAAAGCTTTACGAGGTTGGATTCCAGGCAGATCGCTTTGACCGGATAAAGGATTTCACACGTACAGTAGCCGTTGTCCCAGTGTCTGCTAAGACTGGCGAGGGTATAGCTGAGCTTCTTGCAGTGCTTGCAGGACTTGCACAGAGGTACCTCCAGAAAAGGCTGAGATTTGCTGAAGGCCCAGCACGTGGAGTAATACTAGAGCTTAGGGAACAACCTGGAATTGGAACTGTTGCAGACGTAGTGATATATGACGGTGTTCTTAGACGTGGTGACATCATAGTTACTGGGGGATTAAAAGGTCCTATTGTGACGAAGGTGAGGGCTCTCCTTATGCCAAAACCGCTTCAAGAGATACGTGTTGCAAAGAGGGAGCTTGAGCCCGTAGAAGCTGTATATGCTGCAGCGGGCGTCCGCATCGCAGCTCCAGGCCTTGAAGAAGCTGTTGCAGGAGCACCTCTCTATGTTGCAAAAGACGAGGAGGAAGCCAAGACCCTAGCCGAGCAAGTAAGGAGGGAAATAGAGGCACTTAGGATAAAGACTGAAGCTGAAGGTGTAGTAGTTAAAGCAGATACTTTGGGTAGCCTAGAAGCACTAGTAGAGGCCTTGAGGAGGAAGGGCATACCTATACGCTATGCCGACGTAGGCCATGTCGCTAAGAGGGATATCATAGAAGCTCTAGCCAGCAAGGAAATGAACAAATTCTATGGCGTAATACTCGCATTCAACGTGAAGACTCTTCCCGAAGCAGAGGAAGAAGCAAAGAAGCATGCCATCAGGATATTCACAAACAACGTCATTTACCGCTTACTCGAGGACTTCGAGAAATGGCTACACGATATGAAAGAGGCTGAGAAAAGGAAGGAACTGGAGAAGCTCATAAGACCAGGAAAAATAAGGATACTGCCAGGCTACATCTTTAGGAGAAGTAATCCCGCAATCGTGGGCGTTGAGGTGCTTGGTGGTACAATAAAGCCAGGCTATCCACTCATGAGAGAGGACGGCAAGCGCATAGGATCAATACATCAAATACAAGATAGAGGCAGATCAGTCCAAGAAGCAAAAGCAGGAATGGCAGTAGCAATCTCCATTAAAGGCCATGTAATGGTGGGAAGACATATAGACGAAGGAGACATCTTATACACAGACATACCAGAACAACATGCTATACTGTGGCTAACAAAGTATAAGAGTGAACTAAGCGATGACGAGATGCTAGTACTAAAAGAGATAATAAAGATAAAGAGACGCTCAAACCCTACTTTCGCTCTTACACTCTAGAATATGGCAAGAGGAGGCTTCATGAGCCTCAGGGAGCTTGCAAGAAAACTCGCGACCTTAGGGGAGGCTACTCCAGGGTCTAGGGTTGAGTACGAAATTGTTAGGACACTATCAAAACACGTTAACAAAATGTTTTCATCTTATACAATACTGCCCATAAGAGTCGCTATATGGTCACCAAGCACAGCGAGAATTTATGCTGGAGACAAGGAATATAGCGCCACACCACTACCACCAACAACGTATGCATACATAGATAGTGTTCATGTTTCAGGCACTGTTACTGCCGAGTATGTAGACTCAAGTAGGATAGAGGCAAGATACATCAAATCAGCTGAGCGAGGCTTGCCGATCCTTATAGTCTCTTCAAGGTACTATCCTCTAAGAATAGTCATGCCATGTAGACCGCCACTACAGACTATTAGCTGTAGTAGTCAGCCTCCTGCAATAGTTGTAAGTCAAAAAACCATGGAGGAAATTAAGAAGAGAAGGGTCAGCATAGAGGTAGCCTCGGGCCTCAGGAGAGGCTATGGCTACTTGTTAGAGGCCATTCTAGGGAGCGAGCATGCTGAAAACGAAGTAATTATAATTGCTCACCATGATCACTGGCTTAAAGGATTTAGAGACAACATACTAGGTGTCATCCAAGCACTACATCTAGCCTCCAAGCTAGGAAGAGTTATACGCGATAGGAAGTTAGATGCAAGGGTGAGATTTGTCAGTGTGACTGGCCATGAATTTGGCTCACCAATACTCTCAAGCTGGTATTGGAGCTTTGGTGCACAGTCGTATGCCTCTATGCTCGACATAAAAAGGGTCATTGATAAGCACACGATAGTGCTAAACCTTGATACTGCTGTGCCCTACAGTGTCAAGCTTGCAGGATCGACCATAATCTCTTCTCTCCTCAAAGACTACATCAATGAAGAGGAGACAAGAGTACGTGTAGACTTTAATGATACACACTTTGACTCTTATCCTTTTACATCGAGAGGCTATTTGTCCCTAACTCTTACAGGATCACATGCAGGATTGGAGTACATAAAACATACACTATACGATGATTACTCAGAAGAAATGCTCTTGGGATCTATTAGGCTAGTAGAAGCTCTAATACCCGCTCTTGCCTATGTTATAAGAGCTAACGAGGTAGTAGCGAGACGATCATATGAGTTCTTGAGAATCGTGTATGAGTTTACAGTAAGAGGAAAGTACTCGTTATTAACTAGAAGGTCTCTCTACAAAATCCTAATATGCAGCAAAAAGATAGGATTAGACGCCACTAGAACGATTACATTAGCTAAGAGAGTGCAAGTAGTAATGGCTTCGTTACCTTTGGTAACTATTAGTGAGCACGGAGTCATCGTAGAAACCCTCCTTAATCCGATAAGTAGTCTTGTTGACTACTTAAGAGCCCTTCTAAAGGGCAAGCTTTACTGGCTGTCAGTAGGTAATGAACTCCAGGTGGTAGTTAGTCCTTCTACTCGTAATGAAGTATATACGCGCTCTCTAGTGTCTGAAATTTTGGATATAGCCGATTCCCTGATCTCTAAGCAGCTTGAAGAAGTGTATAGTGAAGTGTGCTAGGATAAGCATCCTAGATTATTGAAGGGGAAACCACTAAACTACTCTATTGGGTAATCATAGAGTAACTCTGTAGCTATTCTTCTCGCTACATCCCAGCTTATAATCGACTTACTATATTCTACAAGCCTCTTTGCGTACTCCTCTCTGGCTATACCTAAGCCTCTTTTTAGTAATCTTAGGATGTTCTGGGCTGGTAGCCATATAATGGCATCCATGTTTATCGGTGGTATACCAGAGAGGCTTGAGACTCTGCTCCAAGCCTTAACGGCTTCATCACGATACTTGTTCATGATGCTTTTTATCGAAACATGGAGCATTCGGCTTGACGAAGTTATTATGGCTACTCTACGGTCTATAGGCAAGGGTATGTTATGTGTATTAAATACTTCAACTCCAAGAGCTGTGTAGAAATAGTATGCCATTTTGACAGCAAAGACAATAGTTTTCTCTACCCTTCTACTTTTCATTTGAGAAGCCAGGAGTTCTAAGAGCCTTGTAAGATCTGTAAAGCCCAGAGGATTCGTGTAGAGTTTTCGTAGAGCATCCCTTGCTTTCCATATCCTGCCTAGCTTTTGATCAATAAGAGTTCCGCCTTGCATCCTGCTTACTACGAACTCTCTAACACTCTCAATGAGTTCTTCAAAATCATCTATACGCCCCTTACTTAGCAAGAAGTCTGCAAAGTTACTCCAGTAGGTCTCTCCTCGTACTGGGAGGCGGTAACTAACGAGTGCATTTGCAACAACAGCTACAATGCTCTTGGCTCCATAGGCTAATGCAATCCGCTTAACTGCCTTATACTGTGGGTCCGAGAACTCTATCACTTTTACGGCTTTAACAGGCACTCTTGATAAAGCCCGCGCAACAGCCTCTACACGTCCTTCATCTATAGTACTCATACGCTATTAACACCCTTAGTTCCTCCTATTTAGCAGTTTAATAGTGTCCTAGGTGGTACTATAAGGGTAATGGATTATTGATGTGACTATCTAGCAGCACAAAGACTTTTGATTATTTGGACAAGAGATACTATATTAGAGCCGGGCAGGACTTCCACATCTAGTGCCTATGAGGACAACCTCCGTTGCGAGGCAAAAACTTACCATGCCCATGAGCGGGGTCGGCGTCGCCGAGGCCTAACCCGATATCTCAGCTATGGTTCTAAGGATTATGCCCACAACTTTGATATGATCCTGCGCCCAAGTGCTTATGCGTGGAGTAGGTTCACGGTGACGTTCTTGGCAAGGATAGTAATAGTTACGCATACAGACCTTGACGGTGTTGCATCGGCGGCTATATATGCTAGGCTAGCTGGTGCTGAGCCAGACAAGGAAGCCACGATAATTATGTCTGAGCCTTACAAGTTACATCGCTCTCTTGCAGATATTGCTAGGAACCTTCGTGATGTTAATAGGGTAGCAATAATGGATCTAGGACCTAATGCTGACACATTTGACAGCATTATAGAAGCTACAAGGAAATTAGTGTCTTTAGGTGTTAAAGTTGAATGGTATGATCATCATCGCTGGAGTAATGATTGGGTTAAGACACTAGAAGAACTAAGTGTACACGTATACATAGATACTTCGACGTGCGCAGCAGGTGTCGTGGCAAAGTATGCGCCACAAGAATTAGAAGCAGAAAGTGATGAGTTTATTGAGGCTCTAGTTTCAGCTACATGTGCAGCTGACTTGTGGAAATGGGACAATCCTCTGGCACCTAGGCTCTACCGCGTAGTCGACCGATACAAGGGTGCACGCGGTGATAAGTGGAGGAGACTTATGCTAAAAGGCTTCTACAAAGGTGCATTATGGTGGCCTGAACTCGATGACGCTCTTGCTGAATATCTACGCAGAGAGTTCAAGGGTTTTGCATCAGCGCTAAAAAGTGTTGTCGTAAAAGAGTTTAATTGTTGTAAAGTCGTGTTTGTACTCAAGAAGCCTGGCCCGCCCAACGCTAGCATACTGGGCAATGCACTACTCCGTCGCTTTAACGCAGACATAGCTGTCATTGTACGGGTAAGGGGTAAAGGAGTCAGTTTTAGGTCACAATCATGCAATGTAAGGGATCTAGCATACGTACTTGGCGGAGGAGGTCACCCACGTGCTGCAGGTGCGCCCCTCAAGCTTCCTCTTCTGTATAAGATCTTATCGCTAGTGTATCCTAAACTGAAACTCTACCAAGCCATAAAGTTAGTCACGAAGGGCTTTGAGAGTGTAAAACCATGCCATATAGAGTAGTTGGTGTTGATCTTTCAGCGTCAGAGAAGAAAGCAACTGGTCTTGTTGTCTTGGAATCAGTTAATCTTAGTAGGTGGCGGTGTGTAGAGGCACGCCTGCTCTACACGGACACAGTTAGTTTGGCTATGAAGATAGCTGAATACGTGCCGCACCTAGTCGTAGTAGATGCTCCTCTTTCAAGGCCTCCTCGGGGGGCTGGGTTTAGGCCTGCAGAACTACAAGTACTACGCCTGGGAGGGCGCTTGCTACCTTTAACACTGCGCTCCATGAGTCTTCTCTTGGAGAGGGCATTAGCTCTTAAGAAGTATGTCGAATCTTACGCAGAGGTTGTAGAAACGCACCCATCTAGCCTCCTGGAAATAAGTGGATGTAGCATAGAGGAATTAATATCAATTGTATCATTGTCCAGTCATGGTAACTGTATAATAGAGCTAGACAAGCTTCCGCGTGATATTAGGGATGCATTGCTGGCCTCTATTGTTGGTGTAGGGTTGTCTAAGGGGTTCTCCATGGTAATGGGCGATAATTACTATACTCGGTTTATACTCTTCAAACCAGGCTTATGTAGGAGTCGGTAAGGAGTTACAGAAGTAGCTGACGATAGAAAACCTAAATTAGTCTACATAATGGTTTAGCTACACGGTGAAAAGCTGTGGGCAAGCTCCGTGTCTGGATCGACCGTGATCAGTGCATTGCTGACATGATATGTGTAAGCCTCTGTCCAGATGTCTTCGAGATGAGTGAAGAAGATGGAAAGAGCCAGATTGTAGCAAAGTGGCGTCCAGACGAGAGCAAGATTGAAGAAGGCATTGTCCCCGAGGATCTCAAGGACTGTGTACAGTCGGCTGTTGATGCTTGTCCAGTAAGTATAATACACATGGAGCCCATTGAGGGCTAATCAACACTGCTCACAGTGATTATCTTACGCTTTTTAAGTGGAATTGTTCTGTTCTCCTTCAAGTCACTAATCTACTTCCTAGATGTGTTTAGATCTTCACTTACAGGTTTCCAAGGTGTATTAAATATATCGTAAATCTCTTTTGCTCTCTTTTCACCTATACCTTCTATGCTCATGAGTTCCTTTATTGATGCATTGGCTAGGTTGCGGAGTGTACCAAACCTCTTTAGGAGTCTTCGTGCAAGTACGGGGCCTACAAGGCCTTCTGCCACATAGAGTATTTTTTCGTTTAAGGATAATGGCTTCTTCTCTACTCTAAGCCTGTATACCTTCTTATCCTTAGTTTCTCCTAAGCTTTTTGCCTTAGCTGCAAGCCATGCTATAGTAGCTTGTTTGTTGTGGGTGTGCATTATGGGGACTCCCCAGTCGAGGACTATTTCGTCCATGACACGTAGTATTGCTGCTAGGTTCCACTTTGTCCTCTTCTCGATGAGGCCAAGCCAGCCCTCAAGGAGTATTAGAGGCTTTACTCTATCTAGTTCGGCTGCTTCTTTTAGACGCTTAACTTGGTCCCATATGCGGTTGTCCCTAATACTGTTCGCAAAGTCTAGAACGGTTTTACGTTCAACGAGAACAGCCTTTTCATGATTAACTGACAACAGATAGTAGTCCCCTGCGCTAAGTTCTAGTACTGCCACTCGGACACCTCTCTCCTTTAAGCCATTCACTATGTCACTATTCTTAGAGGCTTCACGACTATCTACAATAATGTCTACAGGGGAAAGTAGTTTCGCTGAGACTATGGGCACTATTTTGTCCCCAGAAAACGCCAAGTATACTGCCCATTATATAGGTGTCATTTTAAACTACTACACGGTGGACTACTCATGGTTTCTCCTCACATAGCTGTCGCGGCATATAGTGGTAGGCCCTCAGATTCTATGGTTCGTGGTGTCAGAGACTTCATGGATACGCTGAAAGGTTGTGTACGTGATGCTGTTATCCTGCTTGGCGGCTATTATGGGTTAATGCGTGTTGTAGCTGATGAAGCCAAGAGGGCTGGTTTTAGGTTGGTCTTCGTAGTGCCATACGATCGTGAGGATCAACCTTACCCAAGTGATAGCATTGTAATACGTACTGGGCTTGGAGACCGTGAGAGAAGCAGTATACTTGTTAGGAGTGGCAACGTCTTGGTATCGTTTGGTGGCGGTGTAGGCACATTCTTAGAGGTATTAATCGCTTATAGTTATGGTATACCAGTGTACCAGCTCGTAAACAATGAAGACATTCTCACTAACAAGGTCTCCACGTGCATACCTGATGGAGTTCTTGATGAGAGGATAGGGTCAAGAGTTTATTACGCCAAAACAGGTAAAGAACTAGCTGAAAAAGTCTGCAACGAGCTAAGGAGGAGGACATAAGTATGAATACTGCTTCACACTTCATGACGAGGCTCGAAAAACTCAAGAAGATAGTAGAGGAAAAGAGTCTCTGCGGTGTATTGGTAGAGAGTGGTAGTTCTGTATTCTACTTTACAGGGTATAGTGGCGCAGGACACCTACTAGTTACAAAGGACAAGTACTATTTGCTCGTCCCAGTACTAGAGTACCTTAATGCACGTGATAGGCTCTTAAAAAGCGGGCTTGACAAGTATGTAGAGGAGGTAGTATATACGCCGTATGGGTTACCAGATGAGCTTGTTGTCGAGGAGTCTGGGATCCGTCTAGAGAAAAAGGATGCTCCCTTGTTGATTAAGGAACTCGTAGGCGAATGCACTCAAGAGCTTGGCGTTGCCGCACAGACTTACTCCTTCTATGTTAAGTTGCAGGAGAGGAAGATCCGCGTCAAAGATGTTTCAAGAGACATAATGGAGCTTAGAGCCGTAAAGGAGCCATGGGAAATTGAGCGTATAACTATGGCTGCTAGAATAACAGAGGAAGCTCTTACGAGTGCGTTAGCATACCTTGACGCGGGTGTCAGCGAGTCTGAGCTCGCCGGACTAGTATACTTTGAGATGCTACGCAGAGGCGCGGATGGCTATGCTTTCCCGCCAATAGTAGCGTTTAACGAGAACAGCGTCTACCCTCATGCAACACCCTCAACGTCTAGGGTTCTATGGGGATACTCAGTAGTATTATTCGATATAGGCGCTAAGTATGAAGGGTACTCGAGTGATATGACACGCACAACATTCTTTGGGTCACCAAGCCAAGAGTTCAAGAAGGTTGCTGAAGCCGTGCTCGAAGCCATGGAGGCAGCTCTGGAAATTGCAGGCCCTGGTGTTAAGGCCAGTGATTTGGATTCAGCTGCTCGAAGAGTACTTGAGAAGTACGGGTACGCTAAGTACTTCATACATAGTCTTGGCCACGGTCTAGGGGTAGACGTCCACGAACCGCCGCGGCTCTCGCAGTCTGATGAAACAATACTCAAGCCGGGCATGATCATAACAATAGAGCCTGGCGTATACATACCAGGAAAGTTTGGCGTACGCATAGAGGACACGGTACTCATAACAGAACGTGGTGCAACACGCATAACTAGGTACGAGAGAGTACTATGGTAGCACACTCCGACAATTTTTAGGGTTAATACTGCTACCACACTATTCTCCTTGGGGAGAAGGTGCCTCTAGAAGGGATAGCTGAGCTACCGCTACACGATGGGCATGTACCTGCATGGCTAGCTAGGTACATGAAGAGGCTTGCACGAGCAATTATAGCAGCCATAGTGGAGCTTTCTGGGCCAGAAAAGGTAGTTGAGATGCTCTCAGACCCAGTATGGTTTCAAGCTCTAAACAATGCTATCGGCATGGATTGGGATAGTAGCGGTTCAACAACCGTTACTCTCGGCATATTAAAAGAGGTAGTTAACAGGGATAGTAGTCTGGGCTTATATATTGCTGGAGGAAAAGGCAATCGAGCCAGGAAGACCCCTGACGAACTACGTGAGGCTGCACAAAAAGGATTAATCGATGGGGATACTGCTGAGAAGGCAGTACTTTACTCGAGACTTGCCGCAAAGACTGACACGGTACTACTCCAGGATGGCTACACCCTTTACCACCATACAGTGATATTGTCCACCTCGTCTAATAGAATTGCAATAGTACAGCAAGGAATGAACACGGAAAATAGGCTCGCGAGAAGATACCACTGGCTTGAGGACATAGCGAGCAAGCCTACAACCATAGAACCTCATAAAGCCATAGCAGCTCTCAAGAGAAAATCCTCTATACCATTAGACTTGACCAGCCGCAAATCCATTGAAGCTAGAAAAATGGTACTCGACCTCCCCCAAAGCACTTCTCCAAGACTACTCCTCAAAGATATAGTTAGAGCACACAA
The DNA here is from genome assembly GCA_027046265.1 of Pyrodictiaceae archaeon. Taxonomy (GTDB): domain Archaea; phylum Thermoproteota; class Thermoprotei_A; order Sulfolobales; family Pyrodictiaceae; genus QNYQ01. The sequence goes on along the minus strand of JALTZF010000098.1, from coordinate 33,134 downwards.
ACTCCTCATAACGGGAGGATCAACTCTTGACGCTTGGCTGAGTTCTCATGGCCTTAACCAAGAGAGGGTAAAGCTACTCGCCAAGTACTACAAGCCACAACCCTTACCGCCACGTCACTTAGAGAAAGAACTCATCCTCATCAGGGAGTATTCTCCGAGGACACTAGAAGAATTAATAATGATAAGAGGAGTTGGTCCAGCTGTGGTACGCAGTCTAGCCCTAATATCTGAACTAGTTTACAATGCCGTGGTAAGTCATACTGATCCAGCAACAGACCACATAGACCCATTCAAGTACGCTTACATTGTCGGTGGAAAGGATGGCGTTCCATACCCGTTTAGAAGTGATTATGCATCCAAGGTTATTGAATTCCTGGAAAACATAGTGCGTGAAGCCAGACTCGATGAGAAGAGTCGCCAACGCGTACTTGATAGGCTTAAGAGGCTTTCATTTTTAGCCAAAAGATCCTAATCCTGGTACAGTGATGGTTGTTGTGTCCCTCACTTTATAAGCACTGCGTTTATCACGCCGTCCTGCCCAGGTCTTGATGTAACTCTTGCCTTACCGAGTTCTGTCTCTATAATTGTACCCCTTGTTATCACGTTCATTCTTGTGTAGTGTGGATTTGATGGTGACTCTAGTACTCTAAGTATTCTAACCTTCTTTGCTGTATTTGTTGATGGGTCAACTACATTCGCGTAGAGGGCTCTCTTTAATCTAATCTTGTAATTACCTCCTCTTACACGTATCTTTTTGCGTTCTTCAGTATTCGAGAGACGCGTAAGTGTCGGGTAACGCCCCATCCAATACTTGCGCTTAACCTTTTGGTGCGGCCTCTTCCTGCCACCAGTAGGTTTTCTCAAGTCGTTACCCTGGTAGACACCCATACTCTAAACCCCACGCTAGCAAGTCTCCCTAGCTCCCAGCCTTTAAACCCTACTGAAGTCTGCATCTTGAACCTAGCCTTTCTGCTATGTATTCTGCATTGAGATGATTTCCATACATTGCCTTATTAATAAAGGGGATTAGTGCCATGAGGAGAGCTTGAAATGTTAGATCTACACGTGTTATGAGTCCTGATGTAAGGTAGCCTATTAGGCCTAGTTTTTCTCCTATCTTCTCGCGGCCCGTAGCCTTTACAGCTATCTCCTCTAGCTCAATACGCTCTAAGATGTGCTTAACCCATTCTTTGGGCAGCTGGAAGCCTGGACTCAAACCTATACCTACTGTGCCACCTTTGTCAATTATCATTGCTACTTGTAGCTCTATATGCCCCAGACTAGTCTCTATGAGCCCAGCTTCAATACCAACTCCATAGTCAGCATTAGTTCTCTTGAGCGCGTAACATGCTCTATTATATGCTCCAAGGGCAACTTCTTTGAATCCTATTGGTTGACTTGGAACACCAGTTTCTGACTGCACAGTTCTTAGATGTGGTGTGCAGAGTAGCTTAAACACTCTCTTAGTAGCTTGTATCTTAACTGGGTTTCTTGAGCCAACTGCCACCACGCAATCCTTCATATGTCATCCCTTTACACTACTCTTCTCTTAGACTAGCTGGTGAGTACTTCTTCTAGTGTCTTCACGAGCAAGAGCACTGAATCAAAATAAGCTACGTGTACGCCCGCCTTTACTGCTTCACGAATAATTGGTGTTATAATGTATTCGACTTCTGTTAGTAGACGTGACTCTAAGTCGTTGAGCATTCTTGGATAGCATCCTTTGACGTTTAGTAATTCTTGTACTGCTTCATTGAAGTCACGGAGTTTCCTCTTCTCTATAGCCTCTACGAGCAGAGTAGCCTCTTGTAGCAGCATTGAAATAAACTCTCTTGCATATCTTGACACACGTAGTCTGTGTAGCGGTGAACCCATAAGTGTTGCTAGTGGTTGGACTACTGCATGTGCAATAGTATAGTCCCAGAGCAGGAGAGGTAGCTCAGTAACGTTGTGCATGTGTGTCTTAAGGTATAATGTTTCTAAGCCTTCTGCTATGGTTGTGGCAACCTCGTTATCTGGTATAGATATTCTAGCAGTACCCCTCGCATACTCAACAACTCCGTCTAAGGTTCTCGCGCAACTATAGAACGCTATGAGCCCCCATTTTCTGCCTTTAGCGTATTCTCTCAGCTGTAGTGAGGGCTGAACAAATACTTCCAAGCCTTGATCACTACCCTTTCTAACCCATTTTTCAAGGTCGTAGAGCTTTACTGTGTACACAATTACTGTGTCAGGGTTACTGAGCAGAAGAGCTTCATCCAAGCTTTTTGCTTTAACGCGTACCGAAACGCTTGAGCCCTCGCTTTCTAGGCGGATTCCTTGCTCGGATAGCATGCGTGCTCTATCGTAGCGTTTACAGTACATCACTACATTTGCTCCTGTCGAAGATAATGCTGCTGATACTAGTGAGCCTATAGCACCGCACCCTATTACTATGTAACGCGTGTTAATACACCCCCTGCGTACTACGGGCCTTTCCGCTTATATCATCTCTACACCATGCCTTAAGGTTAATAGGGGGTAGTGACAATAATAAGCCGCCCCGCACGCCTTAATACGAATAGGTGTGCAAGTAGGCATGCTCATGAAGCTCGGCACAGTTATGCATACAACACATAATGGCTACATAATAGTCAAGTTGACAACAGAGAAACTGCCAAAACTCAATACCCCGGTCTATACTGAGGATGCACGCCGTATAGGTGTACTACTTGACATAATAGGTCCGGTTAAGGCGCCATATGCTGTCATAAAGCCGGACACCAAGGATTTATCCATAGAGTCTGGAGTAACAGTATATTGCCGTGCACCAAAGCCAAGAGCACCAGCCAGGAGGAAGAGAGGTAAACCAGCACGCCGTCCCAGAAAAAGATCGCAGTATGAAAAGAGTGCAAAGAGAGGTAAGAAGGGAGGAGGCGTGCGGGGCGGCAAAGGTAAGAGCGGTAGAAAGTAGGTGATTCAGGGTGAATATTACTGATAAGAGTTGTCCCGGATGTGGTGCACCCATTAGTGTTTACGCACGCTGGGATGAAGGAAGGCTTATATGCACAAAGTGTGGAACCATAATCTACGAAAACTTGTTCGATATAGGTCCTGAATGGCGTAGTTTCACTGAAGAAGATAGGCAGAGAAGGAGCCGCGTTGGTGCACCTCTGACTAGTAGAATTCACGACAAGGGTTTAACTAGCTTTGTCTATGCTAAGCGCAATGATCCTCGTCAGTGGAAAATCGTTGCTATCCAGGCAAGACTTAGATCACAAGGTCAACAAAAACTTATTGGGCTACTGCAGGAGGCTAACCGTGTCATAGCTCAGCTTGGCCTCCCTCCGCATGTAGCTGAGACTATGGCGCGTATACTTCGGAAGTTGTACGCAATGGGTCTTATACGCAAGAACAACATGAATGAGTACATCGCTGCAGCAGCTATCATAGCCTCTAGAATAGAGCGATACCCTTTATCCATGCGTGTAGTAGCTTCAAAGCTCAAAGTGAGTCACCAAGCACTCTGGAGGGCTTATAGCAATATCGTGACTAAGCTTAAGGTTAGAACAGTAAATATACCAAAGCCAAGCATGTACGTATCGCGTATTATTTCAAAACTTAATCTTAACGGCGAGGTAGAATCTCTCGCTTATAGGTTCACTGACTTGCTAGTCAAGACGGGGATTGCACAGGGAAAGCCTCCAGAAGCATTAGCAGCTGCTGCGGTATATGTTGCATCAATTTTGTTGGATAATAAGAGGAATCAATTGACTATAGCTAAAGCCATAGAGGTAACAGACGCCACAATAAGAAATAGGTATAGAGACATTGTTGACAACTTCTATATTGAAGTACGACTTTGATTTTACCATATCCCCTGCACTCTTCTGTTTCTATTGAAAATAGTTATTCAACATACTACTCTTTCTAACCATTGAATTTTTTGGTTCAAAAGTGTAATACTAAAGGCCTTTCTTTTCGTGGTGAGACAGAATTATAAAGGCCCAATGACACACTATATACGTAGAGAAAGTCTTCAAGAACAATCTCAGCAGAGGCCATTAGTAGCTATATGCTAAGCAGTACTAATAACTGCGTGTCATATGCACGGGTGTACTGTTATGGACTCAGCAATAGGGTCGCCATTGGGTTCACGAAGAAGCAACCTTGAACAGCTTGAAGAGAAGGCTCTAGAAATAATAAAGTCTAAGGGTGAAGATGGAATTTATCAGCATGAACTCTGGAAAATGCTTGGTCTTGATAGTAGAGAGGGTTCACGCCTAGCTCTCCGTTTATTAAAGAAGGGCCTTATAATAAGAGAGCCAACAGTCCATAATGGTAGAAGGACCTACAAGCTGTTTCTAGCCAAGAAAGAGAAGAAAGTGATTAAGCTTGAAGTTGACATTGGTGTTGCAATAGAGGTGCCTTGTTTCACATGCCGGCACCTAGAACGATGTCATTCGGGTGGAGGATCTTTCTTTGATCCTTCAAGCTGCCCTATACTCCACAAGTGGTTAGACTACAAGGTTAAGCTTTTAAGGAAGGTATCAAGATAAATGATCCATATTTGCTTACAGTTCACTTAGTATCTTAAGGAATTCCGGATGCCTTGCAGTGGTCTTCACTGCACGCGGATCATAGATGCTTTTCACTGCCTTATGTCCATGCTCTCTGAGTCTGTCTACTATCTGGCTTATCTTTGGCATGTTTCTTTTCAGTATGCTGCATATCTTGTCTATCCTATAATAGGGTCTCTCTATTTCACACTCCGCGCTGTAAGCCTCTAAGAAGCCTATTACTCGCTTGTGTTCAGCAAGCCACTCAGCCTCATACGCTTCTTTAAGTAAACGGTCTAGTATTCTCTTATCGCAGAGAGGGCCTGTGTATATGGGTCCTACTCTCTGAAGCTCATGGCTACAATATGGACAGCGTGTTGTTGACTTGTCTATGTATCCGGTATACCCACAGCTTGGGCAATAGCCGCCAAATCCTAGCATGTTCAACGATTCATCCGCTCTCTTAGCACCTTTTAGTAATTCTACATAAGCTCTAACATAGTAGTCAGCATAGTATGCTAAGAGAATACGTGTGCCGTAACCGTAGCTTGCTGCTCGTCGAATAACGTAGCCTACTAGGATCCTCACTGCTTGTTCTTTTTCCCATGCAGTCCTAGCAGGCTCTACGTCATAGCGGCGCCTAAGCGCTTTCAGATGTGTCCCAGTTAGGGGTGCAGTGTCGGTTGCTGTTAATGCTAAGACGCCTTGTCGGCCTATTGACTGAATTGCCGCGTCAAGGTATGGTGCTGGACTACCAAAAGGATCAATGTCAACAATGGTAGGGCGCACTCCTTCTCTCTTGAGTCTTGAAAGAAGTTCGTTGGCATCTAACTGAAATACTTGTAGCCTATCATTAACATTGTTTATTCTAGCATTTAACTCTATTAATTTAACAGCTCTGGGATCTATGTCGTTAACGATAACCTGTGCACCTGCTTCAATAGCGTACCTGACAGCTCTAACTCCTGTACCTGCAAGAGGTTCTACTATGACTGGTGTCTGCCCTTCTTTAGTACTCTTCCCATATACACTATATGCTCTAGCAAACAAAATCGCTATATCACGATTGAACCTCATTCTTGGATTGTAGAATACTGGTGCCCAGGCGGGCTCATACACTTTATCTTCCCTCAAATACAAATCCATCTTAGGTACTAAGATCTTAGCTAGTCCCTCATGTACGAGTTCGACTTGGAACCCTAGCTCGCGCTCGATAGTTTCCTCCATCTTGTTCCCCAAGTACTAATACCTGTTATCATACCTTCTGTGCTTTCTAGCTAACTAATCCCTCATATTGTTGGTTGCTTGTGTATTCTGTGAAGCTATGTTTCAAGATTTAATAAGGGCTCCCTACTAGTGCTTCGCCCGGGTGAACACTATGCCTGTTGAAGTGACCAGTAGAGATGAGTTTGTCAAGGTGCTTGATAGAGCTGTTGAGTGCAGGGTAAAGATTGGATATAGACGAATTGAGACTGAAGAAGGAAGAAAGAGGGTAAGAGTACTCAAAGTCAAAGCTAGAACGCCCGGATACTTATACACTATAGTGTTTAATGATGTTAATGAGGGCATCGAGTTTGTTAAATCCATAAGAGAGAAGTGCAAGAATACTATCATACTGGATACAGAACTCCAAGACAAGGTATAAGTTAGTTTAAGGTATTTTTGTCGGTTTAAGTGTAAGACAACTATAATAGGCAAGAGAAAATAACCCCAGACAGAGCCTCTGGATACACCTAAAAATGGAGGGGCCGTCGTCTAGCTTGGTAGGATGCGGGGTACACCCATCCCTTAGGGGGAGGGTGCCCGACTCGGGACCCCTGACTAAAGGGGCGGATAACCCCGTGGTCCCGGGTTCAAATCCCGGCGGCCCCACCACTGCTCCCTTAATAGTAGAAGAAGCCTAGTGGGCTCTTTCTTGTCTATGGTGATAAGTTTACTTAGGAGTACAGTATGTAGCACGTATTAACCCTTATTCTTTCGAGTAATATTTCAGCAAAAAGCTCTGCTATTTGACGGTCAACACCTACAATAACAATGTTGTATTCGGATTTGTCAAGCTTGTTAATTGCCTTAATTAATTTCTCCATTTTTCGTGAATAGAGGGGTTCATTACCTAGATCTATGTGTATGAACTTGTCTATATCCGTGTTATTTGTTGGTATTGTGAATATAGACAAGTTAACTATTATCGTGTTATTCAGCTTGGAGATAATATTATTAAGCTTAGCTACGAGGTCTGTAGAGTCGCTAAACTCTTGAAATACACACTTTGTTTTCTCTGGTACTATGTTTATTGTGCGGGTATACGTACTTACTAGACTTGCGAGAAGTTCCACGGGCTGTAAGCCTCTGTGCTTTATACATAATGTGGCATCTCGGCCACGTATACTATACCTTAGTGAGACTAGGTCTTTCCTTTTGCTTAGCGATTCAAGTATTCTAGCGAATTTACTGGTATCATTTAAGATCATTGTTCTTGGTGCATACCTTGCAGTGAAGACTTTATAACAAGTCTCTCTTGAAGATGCTACTTTGCTTATATTGTTACCTAAATAGCTGACTAGTGCTACAATGACTATTATTATGAATACCTTCAAGAATAATCCTCCATCAATGTGAACAATTGTTAGCACTATCTGATCCATAATAGTAGCTAGCATATACAAAGCTGCAAGTATGAGTATAACTACTGGTGCTAGCCTATTGCTGGGGCTACTCATGAACTTTGCTCCTCTCAACGCCCCTGAGAGCACTGGACATGACTACCACTATTGCAAACATTAAGAATACGTCTATGAAACTGAGCTGGCTGAAACAAAACTGGAACCTAGTATTGTCCTACAATCGATAGTAGGTTATCCTGGAGTTAAGTGAACTATTAAGATGCGTTGTATAAGTGCTAGAGGTGTAATGCTACGAAAACCTACAAATCAAATTATACTTCTATTTCTGTTCATGTATTTAATAGGCTACTCTTCTTCTGATACTTTAACGTACACCTTTTCGGTAGGAGTGAGTTGCAACTCGTTTTCAGCGGTGACGACAAATAAGAGTCCGCCTGCGGATAGCAAATACTTAAGCTTGTTTTCCTCTCTTTTTATTGCGGCAACTGTTGCATGGACAACGTAGTCTTCTCCTTCTTTGTATTCTGGTAATGACTTAGATATTGTTACTGATACTTTTTGGCCTGGCTTATAAACTACAAGGTCTTCATGCACATCAAATTCTATAATAATATTGTTCTCTTTGTCTACAAATGTTGCCACATACATTTTTGGTATGAGTTGCTTCCTTACATTTTCAATTGTGCCACTACCAGCGTACACCGTCCCGCCTGCCATTATCCACTTCTCCCTCTTCTATGCTGACTCTGCTGTATAGACTAAAAACTCTTAGTTTACCAGATGCTGGTAGTGGATATGGTGTCTGAATAGTGGTTGCATACATGCCTCAAACTGGTAGAAAGCTACAGTCCGAACTAAGCAGGCTTGTAGGAAAAACTATTGAAGTAATACTTGTTGATGGACGAACATATAAGGGGGTTCTACAAGATTTCGACTATCCAGACCTTAACCTGTTACTTACAGAAGTAGATGTTGGCCAAGAAAGTAAGATACCAATACTAGTATTAAGCGGCAAGACTATTGCTGAAATTAGGGCCTATGAAACTACGGTCTTTAATCCGCGCGAGTTTGCTGAGTACGTTGTCAAGAAGCTGGGTATACGCCCAGACGGGATTAGAGTCTATGATGATGCTGGTGTTGTCTTAATATATAACACCATTAGGGTTAGTGAGCATGGTGTAGAGGGTAGTGGTACGCTTGCAGCTAAGGTAAGCTACTTGCTGAAAGAGTATCTTGAGAAAAAGAAGAGGGGAGAACAACTATCTTGAAAGGTATTGAGCCCGGTTTTTTCGAAGTAAGAGACAAGGATCTTGCTGCGCGTATAGGGAGACTCTATACGCCTCATGGATGGCTAGAGACACCAGCACTGCTACCAGTAATAGACATAGTTCGGCAGGAAGTTCCTGTTGTCGATGTCAAAAACGTTGGTTTCAAAGCAGTCATAACTAATGCATACTTACTCTGGAAACGTATGAAGAATCTCGTCCTTGAGAAAGGTGTGCACACCATATTAGGCTTTGATGGCATTGTGATGACGGATTCAGGGGCATATCAAATACTAGAGTATGGAAGAGTTGAGATTACCCCGCGGGAGGTCGTGGAGTTCGAAAAGAGTATAGGTAGTGACATTGCTGTAATACTAGATGTCCCCACCGGCAATGCTAGGGATAGAGCACAAGCTGTCTATAGTGTAGAGGAGACACTTAGACGTGCACATGACGCTTTAAACTACATAGATCCAGAGAAACGTGTATGGACATTACCAATACAAGGAGGGTTCTACATAGACCTACTGGAAAACAGTGCTGTGCGCTCAACGAGACTCGTAGGACCATACAAGCTCTTAGCGCTGGGTAGCCCGACAGTCCTTCTTGAGCGTTATGAGTACTCTACACTCCTCGACATGGTGTTCACTGTGAGACGAAGAGTTCCCTGGAGTATACCGCTCCACTTGTTTGGGGCAGGCCATCCGATGATTATCCCTTACGCGGTAGCTCTAGGCGTGGATCTTTTTGATTCAGCATCATACATACTGTACGCTAGAGACAATAGATATATGACAAAAACAAGGACATATAGACTTGAAGAACTAGAATATTTCCCCTGTAACTGCCCAGTCTGCAGCAAGTACACGCCACAAGAGCTACGCCAGATGCCACGTGACGAGAGAGTAAAACTTTTAGCATTACACAACCTTTACGTCCTAAGAACCACTATAGACGAGGTAAAACAAGCCATAAGAGAGGGCAGGCTATGGGAGCTTCTTGAGGAACGAAGCACATCGCATCCATCCATAAAAGAGGCTTTCACAAAATTCCGCAGGGCATACGCTAGATACATTGCTTTGCACTCACCACGTACAAAAGGCAGTAAGGCTAGAGGAGTATTCCTCTATGGCGTAGAAAGCATGGCTCATCCAAAACTACTACAACACCACGAGTCTCTTCTCAAAAGGTACAAGAGCCGCAAAGAGTCAAAAGCAGTACTAATACCAATAACAAAAACAGTAAAGCCTTTCATACGCTCAAAGCTCTATAAGCAAGTAAAGAAGGACAAAGTTGTACACGTCCTAGGCTATGCACCATATATAGGTATTGTACCTGAAGAGCTTTCAGAAACCTACCCTCTATCACAGTTTGAGGCTAACTATGAGCTAGCAACTGAAGTTATAGAGGAAACAGCTAGGCGTGTAGTAGAGTATTTACAATACAACAAGTATCAAACCATTGAAATAATCTCATGCAAAACTGAACCCTGGACTGAAATACTAACAAAGCACATACACAAGAAAGCTATGAGTAAAGGTATAGAAATAAAGGTCAACACGCTAGAATCATGCGAATAAGAAGTTGAAAAGACTAAAGAGCCTAGATTACATGTAAACACGCTCACTACTTGGCATCATTGTTTCTCGCTGCTGTTTTTCAAGCATGTTTATCATTTCTTCAATCTTTCTAGCCTCTTCAAGTAAATCTTCTACTCCCACTTCAAAGCCATACAACTCCCCTATCCTTTTAACAGCAATAGCTGCAGCACGAGGATCAGGCCTTGAAGCCTCCGCATACGGTAATATAGCAACAGCTGGTAGGCCTAATATCTCAGCATGCAATAATACAAGGGCGAGTGGCCCTATAACATAAAGGCCTTGCTGCATTCGCGGCTCTTCTAACTGCTTTTGATAATGACTAGTTGCTATCCATCGTAGCACTTCACTGCCCTCCTTGAACCTTGAGTCAAACCCTCCAACTAGCACGGCTTCATGAACACCAATGTTCTTAGCCCATTTCACCAGGGTTTCAGCAAACCTCGTTCTCTCCTGAGGTAGAGGAACGTCATGGTTGACTATAATGACTGCCTTGTGATTGCTGAGACTGCATGAGTATATGGTAAATGCTGCCGCTAAGTTGTTTTTATTATCTGGTGTAACCTCTTCCGGCATATACTTTGTTACAATATATCCAGCAAGCTTGCAGTTAAGCTTCTCAACTAAGTGTAATGTAGTTATATATCCAACAGCACCAAACCCCTTAAAGCCAGTTATGAGAAGGTCACTACCCTCCATATCCTCGTCATAAAACACCTTAATAGACTTATTAACGTAGACCTTATACCCCATTATGCTACCACCATTTTACCAGCTAGTGCATGCTCAACCCAGGGCATTAGACTCTACGACTTTTCTCAGTCTAATTGCTTCCCCTCTACAAAACTGTTCATGAATCTCTACTGGTGCAAGTCTAAGCCTACCAACACCGACAAGCCTACCATCAGAGTCAATAACTATAACTTCCTCTCCTGCATAAAGATATGGGTCAACATAGCTAACTAATCTGCATGGTATAGATTTTGAGGGAAGCTTATCAGCTGAAGTCTTTATAAAAGCACGGAGCCTTGGCGGAGGAAGCTTTAGTAGCCTCTTTGCCCCCGCTAAAGACAGTGAGTAGAAATAGTCATGTGCACGCAAAACAGCCAGTAGCCCCTCCTCGCCATAGACCTCTCTTATCCTGTGTGTAGCGGGGGAAACACCCACAATAACTTCATCAGTTATCAATAAGTCCCCTGCCGGATAGCCAAACTGGTAGTCTGCTATACCCCGCAAAAACTCTAGCTCCTCTACTGTAGGCTTCCTCAGCCTCATTAATAGCACCACGAATAGCCTACAAACACAGCTACTTCCTTAAAAGCCCAAGCAGTATACCGACAATAAACCCCATAGCTGTTGGGCCCACCAAGACAAAACCAAATGCCTTCATAATACTAATAATAGCATCCTTACTCTCCGCAACACTCGCACCAAGATTCTTTAACGCATCCTCAACTGAGCCACTAACACCCCAAGCACCTATAAGTGCACCTAGAATAAATATCGCAATCAATGCAACTATGTACTTAGCAATCTTAGCCATATAATAACCAGCACCTAAGCCTAACAAGAATTGTATAACAAAACTCGCCAAAGCAGTAGGGTTCGATGCAAAGGAGGCAATATTCTCTACCAAAGTAGTATTCGTCGCATTAACTGTTGCAGCCAAACCAACACTGATAAAGTCCATAGCGATAACACCTCTCTAACCAAAACCTCTATATGTTTAGAATACGAGGCAACAATATACAAACCTATTGCCGAAACTATTATTGGCTAAGAAAGACAGTCCTGGTATTGAACATGAGGAACACCAAATACGGAGACAGAGTAAGATAGTAGAAGCCGGGTTGTACTAGTGTAGAGCGGACCGGGCATGGTCCCGCCGCGGGGATTCGAACCCCGGACCGCCCGGTCTCTGCTTCCTAGGCCCCCATTATGGGCCGACGCACCCTCATCCACGCCCCCTTCGGGGGCGTTGGGTGCGCGGGGGGCCTAGACCCCACCTACAGCCGGGCGCTCTGCCGCTGAGCTACGGCGGGTTCCAACCGCCATGTAAGACTAACCTTAACAACCAGCTGACTTATAGGGTTTTCGATAATATGCTCTTTTAAATAAGCCTCAAAACCATTATATTTATGTACGTGCTCATGTCAGATAAATAACCTAAATAAAGTAGTGAGATATAACCCCTCTTTTCCGTTGGTCTTGGTGGTATAACTTGTCTATGTGTGATATCTTGGGCCCCGAGCTGTCTAGGGCATTGTTTCTCTATGCGTGGAAGGTGCGGGGCATCAAACCCAGGGAGCTCGGCATAACTAGCGCGTATGCGAACATGATAGCCAACGGGAAGAGGAATGTCAGCCAGTTGCTCCTCGGCAAACTACTTTCAGTTCTAACAGCAAAGGACTTAATCCAGGTACTCACAACCATAGACTCTGGGTGCCGCCGTAGCTCAGCCTGGTTGGAGCGCCGCCCTGGTAAGGCGGAGGTCCCGGGTTCAAATCCCGGCGGCGGCTCCACCTTGCGGGCCTTTCATTATTCATATTCTCGCTTTAACGTGTGGAACAGCATATGGCGATGATAGGAGTCATGCCTACTGAGTACACTGTGATGTCTATGTGCCCTGGGGTAGTTGAGCCGCGTTATTAACTTCGATAAAGCCTTTATCCTAGTGTTGAACAAGTGTTATCATTGGATTAGCTCTTTGCTCATGACGTTCTAGTGTGAGGGGTTAACGTCTTGGGTTCTAGTAGGCCTATCCATTGGGCTCCCTCCAGTAGTGATAGAGATCGTTCTAGGGCCCTTAGCGTTATGGGTATAAGTGATGCCTTTGAACTCTACCGTGACGTGCCTCATAACCTTATACTGGATAAGCCTCCGCGTGCAGGATTTGATAGGATGCTATCGGAGTGGGAACTCAGACTCACTGTTGAGAAGTACTTGTCTAAAAACACTATGTACATTGACCCTCCACCCTTCCTTGGTGGCGGATGGTGCCCCCATCTTGTGCCTGCGCTAGTTGACTACATTATCTCTAGGCCAGAGTTCCTTACTGCTTACACGCCCTATCAGGCAGAGATAAACCAGGGACTAATGCAGGCTCTTTTCGAGTATCAGAGCCTCATAGCTGATCTTGTAGAGTTAGACGTTGTCAACGCATCAATGTATGATGGTAGTACAGCTGTTGCAGAAGCTTTCCTTATGGCTTTAAGGGTTACTAAGAAGAGGAAGATACTTGTCCCAGAGCATATGCACCCAGAGTATAGACGTGTTGTAGAGACTTGGCTCTATGGTAAGAATGCCCTGCTTGTATCTGTTAGGTATGATGAGCATACTGGTAGAGTATCATTAGGCGATTTAGAGTCTAAGATAGATAATGAAACTGCTGCAGTGTATGTTGAGAATCCATCCTTTCTGGGAAGCATAGAAGAAGATGTTGAAGCCATGGCTGATGCAGCGCACAAGAAGGGTGCTCTCTTCATAGTCAAGTTTGAGCCTATAAGCTTAGGCTTACTAAAGCCGCCTGGACGCTATGGTGCAGATATAGCTGTTGCTGAAGGTCAGCCATTAGGCTTAGGGCTAAACTACGGTGGGCCTGGTCTTGGCATATTTGCTGTGAGGTGGGATAGGAAGCTTGTGAGGCAGATGCCAGGAAGAATAATAGGCCTAACTAGGGATGCTGAGGGCAGGAGAGCTTTCGCAATGATCCTACAGACTAGAGAGCAGCATATACGTAGAGAGAAGGCTACGTCAAACATAACCACTAATGAGGCATTAATGGCTGTTGCAGCCGCTGCCTACCTCACACTCCTCGGGGGGAGAGGCCTAAGAGACCTTGCACAAAGTATATGGCTTAGAAGCCACTACCTAGCCAAGCGCTTGTCCGAGATAGGTGTTGAAGCACCAGTTTTTGAGTCAGAGTTCTTCAAAGAGTTCACTACAAGATTCCCCAAGCAGTACAAGGCCATACACGTAGAGCTAAAGAAGAGGGGGATTCTTGGCGGCCTAAGCCTGGACCGTTACTGGCCAGAAAAGAGCAATGAATGCCTATTTTGCGTAACCGAGCTCCACTCTATGAAGCACATAGATAAACTCGTTGAAGCAATTAGTGAGGTGATAAAAGAGTGAGCACATCCAAGAAAGAGTGGAGACAGGCAAGGTGGAGTGAACCCCTTGTATACGAGATAGGGGATCCACAAAAGACTGGTGTGATCCTACCATACCTAGACGAGCTACCTAAGCTAGCAGAGAGAGTAGGAGCCAGACCTCAAGGAAAAGTATTCAGGGAAGACACGCCAGACCTACCAGGACTAAGCGAGGTAGAGACAGCAAGACACTTCAATAGACTTGCTCAGATGAGCTATGGTGTTGATGTAGGCCCTGTACCATTAGGCTCTTGTACTATGAAGTACAATCCTAAAATATTTGAAGAGATAGTACGAGACCCAAGAATAAAGTTCTTACATCCACTACAAGACGAGGACACTGTACAGGGACTATTAGAGATGCTATACCTTCTCGAGCGATGGTTAGCAGAGCTAACCGGGATGGATCGTTGCAGCCTACAAGTACCAGCCGGTGCTGCAGGAGAACTCGCAGGTGCCCTCATGATAAAGAAGTACCATGCTGACCGTGGCGAAGAAAGAGATGAAATGCTTGTCCCAGACTCTGCTCATGGAACCAATCCTGCTAGTGCTGCCATGGCAGGCTTTAAGGTCGTAAGAATCCCTACAAGCAGTAGAGGAACAATAGACTTAGAAGCTCTAAGATCCGTAGCTGGGCCAAGGACTGCTGGGCTCATGTTGACTAATCCCAGTACGCTCGGCATATTCGAGGACGAAATACTAGAAGTTGCCAAGCTCATCCACGATAGTGGTGGGCTCCTATACTATGATGGTGCAAACCTTAACGGTATCATGGGCATAGTACGCCCTGGAGACATGGGCTTCGACATTGTACACTTAAACATACATAAAACCTTCGCAGCGCCACACGGCGGAGGAGGCCCAGGAGCAGGCGTTGTGTGCGCCAAAGGAGACCTTGTAGACTACCTCCCCAGACCACTCATAG
This sequence comes from Pyrodictiaceae archaeon, assembly GCA_027046265.1. Lineage (GTDB taxonomy): Archaea > Thermoproteota > Thermoprotei_A > Sulfolobales > Pyrodictiaceae > QNYQ01. Next base: position 18,036 of record JALTZF010000098.1, on the reverse strand, counting down.
AAAGAGATGACAGCAGATACTTCTGGGACTATAGCTGCGATAAGTGCATAGGGTCTATGAGGATATTCTATGGGAATATAGTACCACTACTCAAAGGCTTCCTCTACATAGCTTCACTCGGAGGTAAGGGACTTCGAGAAGTAGCCATACAAAGCGTAATAAATACAAACTACTTCATAACACTCATAAAGAACACTAAAGGATACGAACTCCCCTACGATCCTTCTAAACCAAGGAAGCACGAAGTCGTAATATCGGCAAAGCCCTTACTCAACGATACTGGAGTCTCAGCTGGCGACGTAGCCAAGGCACTACTAGACCGCGGCCTACACGCACCAACAATGTACTTCCCACTAATAGTCGATGAGGCTCTAATGATAGAGTTCACGGAGTCAGAACCCCTAGAGACCATAGAAGAGTACGCGAAAACACTCAAGGAGATAGCTGAGCAAGCCTATACTAACCCAGGAAAAATAAAGGAAGCTCCAGCAAACACTAGTGTTAGAAGAGTTGACGACGTGTATGCAAACCACCCAAAGACAGTTACGCCAACGTATAGAGTTTACTTGAAGAGGCTCCGTGGAGAAATCAAATAGTGCACAGAGTAGTCTTTCTCTAACACATGTTTACAATTGTATGCAAATACTACTCAGAGCCTCATTCTCCTCTCTGCCCTTTATAAATCTCCTCTACTAGCTTGATTACGCTCTTCTCAAGCCTCTTAGCCACGTCTACAGGTATGCACCTCGCCAAGGGACACTCGCTATCTACAGCTACACTATCATTATCAACATCGTAGACAAGAGGATAAAGTCTGCAGCCTTCGGGTCTGTATGGGTAAACTCTGCACGCACCAGTTTTCGTATCTAAGAAGACGCAGTGCCCATCAATGTTTCTTAGTCTCCACACACCATCACTCGTCTTTATGGCAAAGTACTCAACTCTGTAGCCCAGCTTCTTTAGCCGCTCTATATCTCTTGATGTTAAAGGCATCTCAGTGTTATAACAGCACTTAGCGCAGAACAGCTCATCTGACAGTCTACAGGAAAGCAGGAGTGTTGGAGGCTGCTCTATCACTACAACCTGGCTGTCAGGACAGTCTTTGTACGCGAGGCTTCTTAGCCGTGCCAAGTACCTCTTCAACCTCTCTCCTACTAGGTGCACTCTGTGCTCCTCTCCGTGTAACCTTTATTCCTGCTGCAACAGAGGCAGCTGCTAAGCACTCTTCAATACTCCTCTCTTCTGCTAGGTAAGAGTTAAAGTATGCAGCAAACACATCACCAGCACCAGTAGTATCAACTACTACGCCATGCTTATACGCCTCAACAAGGTATACCTGCCCTTTCCACCCAGCTGCAGCACCCTGTGCCCCCAGCTTGACTACTATGATTGTATCAGGATACCTTCTCGCTATCTTTGAGAGTGCATCAATGTTGAACTCCTCGTTAAAGACCATACGATACTCAGCTCTGTTAAGGTAGATTACATCAGCTTCTTCAACTACACTCACAAGTTTACCTTTATATTCCCGTGTTACTGATGCTCCTGGATCATATGATGCTATACGAGGTCTTACTCGCTTAACAGTGTTAATGAAGATATGAGGCTCAACACTTGCAACATGGACAATATCATAGTACTTGTTCTCAATCTCTGTTCCAGAGAGAAACTTGTTGGCACCACGTAACGTAACCATCATTCTTTCCCCAGTTAATCGAGAGACAAGTATCAAAACTATGCCAGGCGGGACGCGGCTGTGGACTACTATTTGAGAAGTATCAACACCTACTTCTACTAACTTTTTAAGGATACCCATCTGCTCAGCTTCAGATCCTGTGTGTGCCAAGAGTGTGGCTTTATGCCTGGCTAAGACCGCTGACACAGCATAGTTTGCAGCTGCACCACCTGGCCCTATGTAGGCATCTACAGCGTGTACATCCTCGTCAGGGCCTGGCAACTCTTCAACAACAATGTACATGTCCAAGTTAAGATTGCCAACAGCTAAGTGGTGAGCCTCCATAGCAGTTCTCCACTTTGTGATACTGCTAGGACTTAGTTTAGGTTTCCGTACATGCCTAGCAACAATATTCTTAAGCTATACAGGATAATACATAATGAGCAGTGCAGAGAAGGTTAAACCTAGGGTGCATAAGGATGGGACGCTGGGTAGTAACAGCAGCATGGCCATACGTAAACAATGTTCCTCACCTTGGAAATCTTATAGGCTCAATACTCTCAGCTGACGTTGTAGCACGCTACCTTAGGCTTAAAGGCGAAGACGTCATCTTTGTTAGTGGAAGCGACGAGCATGGAACACCCATCGAGGTCGAGGCCATAAAGAAGGGGGTCCATCCACGAGAACTAACAGATCAGGCTCACGAGTATGTGTCTAAACTCTTCAACAAGTTCATGATAAGCTTTGACAATTACACAAGGACAGAAAATCCTGTGCACAAAGAATTTGTCAGAGACTTCGTCATGAAACTCTACAAAAACGGTTACATCTTTGAGCAGAACGACACCCTACCATATTGTCCTAGGGACAAAATGTTCCTACCAGATAGATTCATCATAGGAACATGCCCCTATTGTGGCTTTCCCAAGGCCTACGGAGACCAGTGCGACAATTGTGGAAGACTATTGCATCCAACAGAACTAAAGAATCCCCGTTGCGCTATTTGCGGTGGCCCAGTAGAATTCAGATCGTCAAAACACTGGTTCTTCGATCTACCAAAGCTCCAAGCAAAGCTCCTTGAGTGGCTTGAATCCTCTAATCTCCCCCCAAACGTTAAGAACTACAGTCTTAACTGGGTCAAAGAGGGACTTAAGCCGAGAAGCCTTACACGCGACAACAAGTGGGGAATCCCTGCGCCCTTCCCAGGTGCAGAAGGAAAAACTATCTATGTATGGTTTGACGCGCTATTGGGCTACGTGTCTGCGACAAAGGAGTACTTTGAAAGGAAGGGAGAGCCTGATAAATGGAAGGACTATTGGTTCAACAAAGATACCAGGACACTGTATTTCATAGGCAAAGACAATATCCCATTTCATGCAATAATACTCCCCGCAATGTTCATGGCGAGTGGCGAGCCTTACGTATTGCCATATTACATATCGTCAACAGAGTATTTGATGTACGAAGGAGAACAATTCTCTAAGAGCAGACGCTGGGGTGTTTGGATAGACGAGGCACTCGAGATACTCCCGCCAGACTATTGGCGATTCGCACTAATCAAGATGAGGCCGGAGACCAAGGATACAAACTTTACTTGGGAAGAATTCTATAGAATAGTAAATAGTGACATGAACGACGACATAGGCAACTATGTACACAGAGTACTAAGGTTCATAGAGTCAAGGTTCAATAAAGTAGTACCTACACCCCACGAGTACAACAGTGAAGACAAGGAATTCATGGAGTACTACCTTGAAGCTCCTGACCGCGTTGGAAGGCTCATAGAGTCATTTAAGCTCAAGCAAGCCCTCGAAGAAGTCGTAGAAGTTGCAAGGAGAGGAAACCAGTACCTAAACTCTAGAGCACCCTGGGATGCCATAAAGAAGAACCGCGAAGAGGCAGAGACCATACTCTACGTCGCCGCGAACTCTGTCGCTACACTCGCTGTCCTCTTAGCACCATTTGTGCCAGAATCAGCTGAGAAACTCTGGAAAATGCTGGGCCTCAAGGGCTCAGTCCACGAGCCTGGCAGATGGCTAGAAGCCAAGAAGCCACTACTCGAGCCAGGTCACGAGATCAACAAGCCAGAGCCACTCTTCAAGAAACTCCCAGAAGACTTCCCAAAGAAGGCTAAGGAGCTAGTACTCGAAGCCAGGAAGAAAGTCATGGAGAAAAGACCCCCTTTACTACGGTGGAGCTAAGAGTAAACCAGGTAGCCCTAGTATGCCCAGGTTTTTCCCGTAAAAAACGGGCTAGACGCTGTTGCTAGCCTCCTAGAAGAATACAAGAGAGCCATATACCGCTACAACTCAATGATAAGAGGTACGGGGTACTACTTAAAGCCCATACATGTAGTCGTCAAGCATGATACAAGCGGAGAGAAGAAGTACATCTACGTTGGCAGATATTGGTGGAGAGTAGTTTATGTCGGAAAGAAGGGTAAAACGTCACGGGTAAAATGGATATATGTTGGCAAGGAGAAGCCAGCTGAGCTAAAAGACTACCCAGACCCCCCTAGCCACATACTTGTAGGATTCAGTTTCATAGTACTAAATGACAAAGACATACTCGTGAGAGAAGATGTATTCAAGCGGTATAGATGGATATTTACTGGATACGAATACGAGGAATATAGGGCAGAGAAAGGGTGAGTGATGAACCTTCCCCTCAGCAGACATCTACCTCTAGATCTTAGTAGATGAAGAGGTGTAGGTGGCCGCCGCTGACACGCCTAAACCCTGCTTGGCTGGGTGGAGACTCGAAATGAGCTTGAAGGTGAGGATACTAGGGGCTGACAGTATAGGAGTAAGGTCTATGGCTACGATAGTCGAAGTTGAAGACTACAAGATCCTCATAGACCCTGGTGTGAGTTTCGCGCCGAGAAGGTATGGGCTCCCACCACATCCATTAGAACTTGAGAGGCTAGAGGATGTGAAGGAGAGTATCAGAAAGGAGCTTGAAGACTCTGATATTGTCATTATAACACACTATCACTACGACCACTACTTATACAGGGAAGAGGATGTAGACTTGTACAAGGGCAAGATTCTACTCGTAAAAAACCCTAGGGACAACATAAATGTTAGCCAGAGACTACGCGCGCACAGGTTTCTTGTGAAGAATAGAGTTGCTGAGCTTGCAAAAAGAGTAATGTACATTGACTCTAACTGGATCCAAGTCGGCGACTCCATAGTCATTCGCGGCTCACCACCAATGCCTCATGGATCAGACGGCACGAGACTGGGATACGTGATCATAGTATCTGTTGAGCATCATGGATACATGTTTATGCATGCCTCAGACGTCCAGGGACCCATGAGTGGCCGTGCACTTGAGTGGATACTACAGCATAGGCCAACAATACTGCTTATTAGTGGGCCGCCAACATATTTCGCTGGCTATAAGGTCTCCGAAGAAGAAGTGACGCAAGGGCTCAGAAACTTAGAGACTATCACCCAAAGACTTGATGCAACTGTGATAGTTGATCACCATATGGCGCGTGACCTAAAGTACTTAGAGTATCTTGAAAAGCTGCGTAGACAAGCTAAAGGAAGAGTTGTCTCTGCGTTTGAGTACATGGGGGTACCGTATGAGCCTCTTGAAGCGCTACGAAAGCAGCTCTGGGAGGAGAAGCCCCCTGATAGCGATAGAGCACTTAGAGGATGAGCTAGGTAAGTGGATTCTACTGGAGTATAAGCATGCACTAGAGATTACTAGTGGCAGACTAGCCATAACTAATGCTGGTACGAGCTGTAACACTATAGTACAAGTTCTCGGCAGAGTAGAGTGTTATAGCGAGAGCATACTCAAACTTAGGGGTGTACTATACAACGACCCTAGGAAAGTGATAATCCTTGATCCTCAAGCCGAGAAGACCCTTGAGCCAAGCGAGGCTAGAGAGGCAGAAGCCATAGTTGTAGGCGGTATACTTGGCGATCATCCGCCTCGTGGTCGGACTTGGAAGCTACTGACTAGGTATGCTGTACAAGCTGGGATGAAGCCTAGGAATATTGGGTCCAAGCAGTTCAGTATTGATGGAGCAGTATATGTTGCACTGCAAATTACTAGGGGCAAACGCCTTGAGGATATTGATGTTATTGAGAGCCCGCGTATAGAAGTTGAAAGAGAGGATGGAGTTATCCATGAAATTGTACTCCCGTTTGCATATCCAAAAGTGGATGGTAGGCCCTTGCTTGCACCTGGCCTTAGAGATTTGCTACTGGGTGGGCTATCGTACGAGGAGTATATGTTGATGAAGAAGTCTAAGCAGAACCGAGAGCAAGGCCTATGAACACTCCTGCAACCAGCTGGACAAGCCCAGTAGTCCACATCTCTTTCTGGCTAAGCAAGGTAAAGTAATTCTTTAGTGCAAGAGACGATGCCACGTAGAATACTGCAGCCAATGGTATAGCTACAAGGCAACCACCATACGCTACTGGGAATATTGTGGCCACAAAGCCTGCCAGGAGTCCAAGGACGAGTCTTATCATGGATAGCGTGGCGCGCTGCTTACGATACGCCAGGTAGTACTTTAAGGGGTCTTGGCGGTTCTTCCCCGTCTCCCCGCCCAACATGTATCACCCTTGACCGGCCAGGTATCCTTGTCCTGACCTCGTTGACGTCTAAGGCCTCAATAAGCCCACTATAATCCTCTCCGGACTTCTGTATGAATACCTTGCGCAGCCTCACAGCAAGCTTTGATGGGTCTTCGTCGCCAGGCACAAGAACAGCATACACAATACTACGCTTCTTGACGAGTTCAGGTGGACCAACAATAATCACTGGATACTCCTCCTCTACACCAACCCCAATACCTAGTCGTAGCTCAACGCTACGTATATAGTTCCTTTTGCCATAAACCATGAAGGCACCACGCGCCAAGTACTCTCCAGCAGGAGCGGACTTTGAGACCTGGTCCCCCCACACCCAGTAAACATCGATTGACCCAAAACCCGACTTCCAAGCCTTAGAGTATGCAGCTGTAAGCAGGGCAGCATCACGGAGATCGTCTTCTGGCGGCTCACGCCCCTCAGCAAACAATACAACTATAGGTGCTCCATGGATGTCTGCATGCATGAATATTCTCTTCTCATTAAGATACCTCTTAACAACAGATTCATTTTGGCTAGCATCTCTCCCACCAACAGCCAAGAACCCACTCCTAGTTATTAGCCAGTGATACTTCTCATACCACTCCTTTCTCCGGACAAGCGCCCTAGCCTTTCTTGATCTTAAAGCAATTGTTACCTCTAGGCGCCTTAGCTTATCTTCTACCTCTTTTAGCGCTTTCTCGCCACGCCTGATCTTGGCTTCTAACTCTCCAGCTCTCCGAGAAAGGTCAACTAGTAGTTGTGAAGGGTCCTTGCGGACATCGAGTTCTACAAGTTCACCCTCAATACTCAGTACCATCTTGCCCTCACCTGGCTTTATATCAACTACTCCAGGACAATTACCTATAACACTATCCCAGCCAGCTCTATCTCGTATTTCTTCAAAACACTTATAGGCATCATATACTAGGCCTATATTCTCACCTATGAGTTCTATGAGCTTCCTTGTGTGCTCTAGCTTTTGTCTGAGCTGATCAAGGTTACGTCTAGCATTCTCAATGCTCACACGAAGCCTCTTTTTCTCAGCCTCAACCGCCCGGAGATGCTCTTTTTCTTCAAAACGCTTTAGCTCTTCAACAAAGTACCTGTCAAGGGCACGGCTAAACGATGAGAGTTCCTTAAAGTTAAGGTTGTACCTTTTAGTTATTCCTAGAGGCTTAAAAGGTACCACAGTCAGTGGGTCATTATTCTTATCATAGACAACGTAACCACGTGCACTAAGACTCTCATTGTACAACTCCTTGAACACTCTCACTATGTCCTCAATAGTAGAGTAGTCTAGTTCACGTATACTAGTGTCTATGCTCACTTCTAGGCGTGCAAGAGCCTCCTCAACAACCTCGCCTGGGTAGCCCAGAGCACGGGGCAGAACACGGACAACATCACCATCCATCTTCTCCAACTTGCTGGCTAGAAAACTGGGCTCCAAAAATTCTGGATGAACCGAGGTTGATGGCGGTGGTTTATAGGTTAAACCGTGCTTCAACACCCTATCCTTCATTTCTTTGCGCTCGCTAATCTGCAGAATTTTTCCTTCAGCATCTAATAAAGCCATAACCCCCCGAGGCAAAACCTCTGCAACAACTGTGTAAGCTTGACCGCGAGCGTTAAAGTCAAGCATTAATATACGGTCAAAAGCGTGCTGACGTACACTAGCCAGGATAGACTCACGCACATACTTTCTAAAACCCATAACGAAAGGAGAAGGCATACCCTTCTCTGCATATTCATACTCAGTTACATGCACACGCTCGCCAGGCTTAACATACAAAAGCCAGCTTCTTCCTAGAGCCTTAAACTTAAACAAGAACCCCCCAGAAGGCATATCATATATGTTTGCAAGCCTAGAACCCTGAAAAGCCTTCAACTCGGCTACAACGGCCACGATATCAAAAGAAGTCAGAGCAGTCTTCCGCTTTATTGGCACACGAATTTTTACCAATGTCATAAAAAACTAGGA
>JALTZF010000098.1:0-9781 GCA_027046265.1 Pyrodictiaceae archaeon | reverse complement strand
ACATACGTCTGGATGTGCCCCCTATAAGTAAAATGAGCGCAATGCTACGAAGTCTTGTAATTGTTTAAGTATCATAAAATACGTGGGCCCCAAAGGCTTGCCTCAGTATAAGTTTACTCTTATCTTGAAGCCTTTATAATGTATAGGGGAGCCCTTCTGCTCCGCGCATATAGTTCCACTATGCCTTCCTGCTCAAGCTTCCTCAAAACCTTCTTGGCAAGGCTCATTGTCATATTATACTTCTCAGCAAGCATGTACGGTGTGACAAACCTCTCTCTTACTATTTCACGCTTAATCCTCTTCATTAAGTTCTCTGGAACAAAAGCTGTGAACTCCTTGCCCGCTCTCTCCGACACATCCTGTCCCCAAACAAGAAGCTGACTACAATCTGAGCCTCTGATAAATATAACTCTTCTATGACAATTTTCAGAGATCATAAGGAGAAGAAGAGGAAAAGAAAACTCAACTTTGAATCATTCAGTGCTTAGTAGCTATCTCTCTTGCACTTATTGCTCAGCTGCTTTTTCGCCTTCTTCAGTAAGCTTGTACACACCCTCCTCGACACGCTCTACTAGGCCGAGATTTACTAGCTTCCTCATTTTTGCAGCTACACTCCTAGCATTTAGCCCAGCCTTCTCTGCAATCTCTTTAGGTCTCGCTGGCTTGCCCAGCTCCTTGAGTGCACGAAGTATAGTCTTGTCCTCCTCGTCAAGTCCTCTTCTCTTAGAGGCTCCAGCCGCACATGCCATAGTCTAACACCCCACTTGTATACTACTTATCCATTAGATTGAGATGATTCTTAAACAGTTTTAAAAGAGTTACAGCGTTAAAGCATCTGGGAAAGGTTTATAAGAAAGACTGGTCAAGAGCCCTACTAAGCAGAAACCAATGTTGTCATTTAGCCTCGGACTTCTCATCTCGTCTTTTCTTAGTGTATGAACGAATATTCCTATAGTAAACCTGTATAGGAGAGCGAGCATTCGGACAGTCAGCTCTGCACATACCCAGTGTTCTCATTTTCTCACAACTATAGACTCTGTACTTCTTCCCTGACCCCCTCAAGCCGGCAAGGTGCTCAACTTGGTATCTTGCTATCTTCTCGTTGAAGTCAGGCATTGAGCGAAAAACATCTACAACCTGGTCTATTTCTGCGCCGATGCCCAGTAGGAATGTTGCTATGGCAAATCTTTCATGGTGACTTAAGTGTTCGCCACTCCTAGCTGCGGTTAGTAGGTGAGAAATACATGGAGGAAAAGCTTCCTCAATGATTAGCCCCTTGGGAACCTCTATTTTCCCTCTTCCTTTGAACCTAGGCCTTAGCCTTTTAGAAGCGGCTTCTTCAACCTTCTTAATATGCTCCTCTAGTACTCTCTCGACTTCATCGACATCGACGCTAGAGAGAATCCACTTGGCTCGCTCTTCTATATAAACATTCAAGGCTTCTTTAATTAATCTAATAACCCTATTGCGGTCTAGGAATACCTTACCCCTTAGTACTGGCAGGTTGACAGGTTTCCAGCTAGAGTCTCCTAGTAACCTTCTCGCCACAACGACGTATTCATGGAAATTGATCAAGAAGTTGTACATCCTAAAACTAGGTACACCATTGATTAACGCTACTACTTCCCTATAAGCACTAGGCCTATAAATTAGGCTCCTTACACCAGCAAGTCGAGCTACCTCAGCCACAACTTCATCGGGCTCAGAAGATAGAAGATCCATGCCTCTCTCAGCTTCCGCCAATGCGAAACGCGAAACTATCCACTTATTATTACTCAAAACCGCTATCAGTAACGCTATATAGAATGAAAGCACTTCATCCTCCATCTTTTCAGCAGGTGGCGGGGCTCTCCCTTTCTCTATAGAGTAAATTAGCCTGCTAGTAGCCTCTTCAACTATGTCACGCCGATACTTCACCAAGTCCACCACTTTAACGCCATACCTCCTTGACACGAACTCATTAAAGTCGATGAAGTATGGGTACTTTCTTCCATCAATTACTGAATGCAGACTACTAGTACGACTTATAGTCATCCATTACACCCACTAAACAACGCGACTTAAGACTTCTCGTGGATGCTACACTATGAACACTATGATTTTACGCTCTTCACAACTTAACTTTCCTGTTAGGCTATCCAAAAGCTAACCTTGTATCACATTATTACGTTATTAAGCCTTCGTATTTAAGAAAGAAGAAAGATAATGTAATTCTAGATTCTGTTCTAACGATACGAGGTTTGCACTAAATATTAGAGCTTTCAACAATAGAGCTAAAATGATTTGGAGATTGTACATGTCTCTGAGACAGAAAGTTTACAATATAATGCTCTACCCGCCGATTACATCTTCTGTTGATGTACTGTCAAGAGCTATTGCTACCCATAAATTCGTCATTATTGTTGGTAGGTGTCATGCAGAGTACGAGGGGCGGGGTGCAAGCAAGCTAGGTCTAGGAGATAGGGTAGTAATAGTTAAGCCTGATGGAGCAGTGCTTGTTCATAGACCAACTGGCTATTCTCCAGTCAACTGGCAGCCTACAAGTCATGTGATAAACGTTGAAGAACGTGATGGTAAACTTATGCTAAGAAGTGTGCGTGATAGACCAAGAGAAATTCTTGTGCTATATTTTGACGAAGTCTACCTATTAGCTGTGCTTGATGCTCTCGAGGACAAAGCCGAGTTTATTGAGTATTTCGATGAGCACGAGATTCGTGACTACTTATATGGGCATCCGGAAGAGATTGAAGAAGGATTTAAGCCTATCTCAAAAGAAAAACCCGTTGGCGAAGGTTATGTTGACATATTGGGAGTAGACAAGAACAATAGGTTAGTTGTAATAGAGATTAAACGTGTAAACGCCGGGACTGACGCTGTAAGACAACTTCATCGCTATGTAGAAACTATTCACCGTGAGAATCCCAATGTAAAAGTCAGAGGCGTACTCATGGCGCCATCAATCTCCAAGGATGCACGTCTTCTCCTTAGCAGTCTTGGCCTTGAGTTTAAGCAAATCAACTTACAGCAATTATACAAGAAAGTGAAGAAAATACGCCACGAGAAAACACAAGCCAAAGGACTTTGGGATTTTATCAAGAGGCTATAAACTTTAAACTTTATAATGTGACCTCCATGCCGGCAAGAGCTAAAAGTAATGCAATTGTAGTTACGGCAGTCAATATTGCAGCATGAAGTAAACCCGCACCCAGACTTTGATCCTGTATTTTCCCAGCAACAAGACCACTAAGCCAGGCATTTATGAGTGAACCAAAAGAGGCGACAACAAGTAGTTGGTGTATATTTTGTGGTGTAATATTAACGTTCAATCCACCAAATGTACTAGCAACAGTACCTGCTCCTCCCGGCATAGTGGCTGCTGTCATAGCATTTACAAGCATTCCAGGGACAAGGATAGCTGTAACTGCTACGAGTATAGCACCAAAATATGGCATTATAACGTAGGGGCGTACTCTCTTCCTGATCTGCTCGTTTATCTCGTTCAAGACAACCATGAACCTAGCAAGAGTATCAATAGTGTGTGGGCTCCCGCCGCCAACTTCCATAGCGTCAACTAGGAACCTCATTGTAACTCTTAAGAACCAATTCTTATAGCCTCGTATAGCGCTTCGAACAGCTCTTTCTATATGGAGCCCGAGCGATAGTGCCCCCGCTATACGGCGGATAATCTGTGACAAAGGCCCATAATCGCGCTCTGAGAGCATTATAATACTCTTCTCTGGGCTAAGACCAGTCCTCCTAACCTCCGACAAATCGCGTAGAAAGGACGCTATACCACGCGATACTGCTCTCTCTCTACGAACTACACGTAGGTATTGTATTCCAGGCACTAGACTTGCAACAGTCAAGCCTATGCCTAGAGACAAGACTATGCGTTGTATCCTTGGCACATCAACACCGCCAGCGTATGCTAATCCACCACTCAAAGAGATAAAGATAGATCCAAGCAGTATGCCTAGCGGAATACTCACAACAAGATACGCATAAGGTTCTCTAATATTCTCTGCACTAGGTAGAAGTGAGTCTAGAATCATTATTATCAGTATTGTTATGAGAGGGAGAACAAGCAGGTTATAGATTATGAGCCCAGTAATACCGCCAAATCCTCCTCCCGCACCTATAAGACCACTTATAATAAAGAACACATAGAAAGACATTGTCCCCAAGACTGCTACAGCCACAAAAGCTTCAACTATAAAGCCAACCTTCTCAGCACGACTTCTCAAATCCTCCATCCGCGCCTGGAATACTTCAGAAGTTCTTATCTCAAGATACCTAACAACATCACCGCCTGTTCGTATAGCGGTAAGATAACCTAACATGAAATCCCTAAATAGCCTTGAAGGATGCGTAGCTGCTACTCTCTCAAGAGCTGTAAGTATATTTACACCAAACAACTTGACTTCGGCCATTATCCTCTCGGCTTCTCGCCGTAAAGCACGAAATACACGGATATTAGTCAGCCTTTCAATAAGCCTCTCTGGTGCAACACCACCATAAGCCATTGCAGTCATGTACGCAGCAAAGAATGGAAACTCTAGATCTACCTTTGATGCACGCTCAGAAGCCTTAGCTGAAGGGTAATAAAGACCCCAAGATATGAGTATACTTGAAGACATCATAGCAGCTAAGAGAATTAAGACCTTGACGAGAAGTGGGGCGCCAAGGATTATAGCCAAGAATAACGTGACTGCAGACACTACTGCTATTAATGTTGCACGTAAGAGTATTCGTGCAACATATAATTTAGGGTGAATGAAAAGCCCTGCTCTTCTAATGTTCTCATAAAGATTAAATGATTGAGCTAGACGCTCTGCAACAGAACCGTATAATAGTAAAGCCATAGTGTCGAATAGATCGCGTACACTAACGCTCTCCCTCCTATATCTTTTCTTGTCGACAAGTTTTCCCATATTATTAACACCATTAACGTGTATAGCGACTTTAGATGAGGGATTCTCCGATTCTACTCTCTTTTAATTCTCTAAGCTCCCTTAGTGCCATAGAGTAAACTTTTTCTGGCTCTTGATAGTAGTATCTTATAACCTTCGCAACATCCTGATAATGCCTCATCTTTCTTGCCACAAGCCATTCAAGTACAGTAGCTCTTCTAGCTATTTCGTCCTTTATGAACTCTTTCGTCCACCCTCTTAGCTCCATTATCTGGCTTATGAGAAAGCTTTTGTCAAAGTAGAGCTGATGCTCATCATTATATGCATCCCATTCGTGGACAACAATGTATTCGCCATAGTCTTTTATTTCCCAAGTCTTTGTTATCCTACGCTCAACTTTGCTTATACCAAGCTTTCTATCTATAATCTCGACACGGCGTATAAGTGACGCGAAGTTCATGAGCGGTATATACCCCTCCGGAATATTCATTGGAGGGCTTGTAAGCCTCTTTATGGCGGAATCAATGTTTTCGGCGTGGAGTGTAGTCATGCCACCATGACCTGTCGCTATGGCTTGGAACAATACGTATGCTTCTTCGCCGCGAACCTCGCCAACAACTATTATATCTGGCCTATAGCGCAGACTTACACGGACAAGATCGTAGAGTGTTATCTCGCCAACACTTTCTCCTCCAAGCCCATAACTGCTCCGGGGAATAAGCTGAACCCAGTTCTCTAGCGGTAGACGGAGCTCTGGTGTATCCTCAATAGTCACAATCTTGACGCTGGGCTTTAACATAGTAAGGAGTGCATTTAACGTTGTAGTCTTACCAGAACCCGTGACACCCATAACCATGCCAGGGCGCTTATGCTCCATGAGAAGCCAATAATATGCTGCAACTTCTGGACTGAGCACATTATTAGATATCATATCTACAATAGTTATCGGATCCTCCTTAAATTTACGTATAGTAAACGTGCTACCACTAGTTGTAACCTCCTTTCGATACGTTGCTGCAAAACGGTGGCCGCCAGGAAGTATTGCGTCAACAATAGGGAATGCTACTGAAACATGTTTACCAGCCATATGAGCAAGCTTAACAACCAAGCTATCTAGATCATCTTCTCTTTCAAACACTATATTAGTCCTAATATACTCATACCTTCTATGCCACACATATACTGGCTTTCTTGCGCCATTGCACGAAATATCCTCTATTTCTGGATCTCTCATCAATGGATCTATAGGACCAAATCCCACAGCTTCTCGGAGAACATAGTAGAGTATTTTCTGCCATGATATACCAGGTGTGCGGCCAAGACGAATTCTAAACTTTTGTACAATGTTTTTTGCTTCATGTGTAAAGTATAATACTGGATCCTCGTCGGCAGGCGGAGGTTTTATCTCCCAGTACAGTGCGTCCATTATCTCCTTGAACACCTTGCGTTCAGCTTCAGTAAGCCCTATTTCATATACATAGTAGAGATATTCACGTGTCTCCTTATGCCTTAGTATCCGGACATAAACCCAAGGCTCTTGTAGAGGGTATTCCTCTATAACGTCGTACTGTGCTAAAGGCACATGTTGTGCTGCAGATATAACGCTTGAGAAAGATGCAAAGGGCGAACTATAACGTGCGCGCATAATCTTACTTGGCTGTTCAGATCTTCTACTCTCTTCTCTTTCATCCTCTCTACGCTTAAAAAGACCAGCCTTTTTTAAGCCTTCTATCTTTCCTAGTATCCCTTTTATGTTACGACTAATTCTCATCTACGAGCAACCTCGGCAATACACCACTAATACTCTGTACAAGGTAGTCACAGTTAGCGCTAAGTACTATTATTTTACGGACCAACACTATCCATGCATAATAATTGTTACAACTACATTCTTATAACTGTCGCTATTAATGTTGATAAGAGCCACAGTAGAAAATGAGATGTTAAGGAAAAGGGACTTAAATGCTTAGTATGAAATGATGTATATGAGATTAAGTAAGCTGTACAGGCACATGATTACTTTTTGCGAGGGCAGACTGTTTATGCACTACTGTACTACTAAGGGGCCAATGCTTAAATCAATCATACTACTCGTAGCGCTCTTAACAGTTTTAATTACAGCAATAAAAACTAGTCCTGCATTAGCTGAGGACGAGGCACCACTTTATGCTTATAGTATTCTTCAAGACAAGAATATCCTGGACATTACTGTATTAAATAATACTGTATTCGCTGCAACAGCTATGGATAGTAGCCAAAATAACCCTTTCGTGTTGCTGGTCATGGTGAAAAACAACTCACTTACGCCTCATGTACTATCAACACTTTTGCCTGGAAAACCAGTGAAAATAGACTATGATGGCAAGCTATATGTTGCCACTGTTACAGATAACGGTTTTATAAGTGTTATAGATATAAACAAGCTCATAACGTATAGTATTTTTGGTATACCAGGAGATATTATTGAAACTTTCTTCATAAATAAATCTGTAGCAATACTGTCAAAACTTTCACGGGAAGTAAACAGCACATACATCTTAACTCCTGGTACAACAGGATGGGGTGAGGCTAGACTCGTTGTTGGCACTCTCCTCCCAACACGTGAAGAGGGCTTAAACCCCGTACAGCTAGTACCTGTTGTTAAACAATCTGGCAAACATAACGTTTACCACGAAGCCCTGATACTCTACGAGAAGAAGCCATACTTGAAGTATACACTAGCAGTTTATGTAGCGACAACTGTGAACTCTACTCTTGTACCATTAAGTGGCGCCTTAGTCTACGTCTATGCTACTACAAACAGATTAGTAGGCCAGGGCATTGTCGGTGAAAACGGTCTTGCACTTATACCCATTGAAGAGGCGGTCTTTCCTCTTAAACTAATAGTAGAGGTTAGGAATAATTGCTATAGTTTCCAGATAAGCGAAGAGGATACTATTCTAGTAGATAATACAATCAATGTTACTACAAGCATAATTATCAACAACATGTCAGCACCCTCAGTTTGTCCTAAACCAGAAAGAAGATACGTTATGGCTGTGTTAAGATACTCTAATGGAAAAATCAATATGACTCCCTTGGGTGTAGATATTGAGGCTGTAAAATTTAGAGTACTATGGGCTCAAAGACTAATCAATGATAGCTACTTTATAATAGTCGGAGGACAGGAACTCTCCATAGGAGACATTGAATATAAGGGAACAGGATTTGCATATCTCATAGTAAATAGCAGAGATGGAGCTTTCGAGGTAGTAGACCACAAGTATTATTCAACAGTAAACGATGTACCAATAGTGGCTTCAGCTTCACTTGACTCGCTCCTCTTCACTATAGGAACACGTAATGGAATGGTTTATATAGCTGGACTTGGTACTACGGGATACGAACTCTTATGGCCCTTTAAGCTTATCAGCGCTATAAAAGGATTGAGAGTAGTAGCTTTGACTGAAGACACCTACCTCATTGCTGCCTACGACGACAAAAGCTTCAACATTTACGCAATTAACTTACGCAATAAAACGGCAAGACCTCTTCTCGGGTTAAATAAAGGAATAGTATTGTTGCCCTATGACGAAAACATAAACGACATAGAATTCCTCAATAAAAGAACTGTAATCATAGCCACAAATAGAGGAGCTTACATCATAAAGAACATAAATAAGTTAATATATGAAAACATTATGGATATCACCGAAATTCTTGTAAAATACCTTGGTGTCAATGTTGTAGACGAGTATGGGAGGAGAATAAATCAATACAATATTTCCTACAATCTACTCTATGGGAACACAACAATAGACAAGAAATCACTAAGTGTACACGAAAACGAGACGATAAGCGTGCCATGCATAGATAATGCCACACTTACCCTAGTTGTAACCCCTCTTAACCCTATATACATTAGTATTGCAAAGAATATAACATGTACAGCGCACTTATACGAGAACTCATCTATAACTATAAGAGTTCCCCTTCACAGGTACAAGGTCAACATCACATTTGTAGATGAAGACCTTGGTTCGCCGCCGCAAACAGTGCTACATATAGTATTCGTGAATACATATACGAACAAAAAATTTGAGCACAATGTAACAGTTACTAACCGTATAGGAAGCCTATCCATAGAGTTGAAAGCTGGAGAGTACAATGTTTCAGTCATAGATACTAGTGGGAAGCTCTACAATGACTTTACATTTAAGCTAAGTGTCTACAACAATACTAGTCAGAGGATAGTACTAGAACGAAAACCGATAAGAGTGATTGTGAGAATAAACTCTGAACATAAGCCAAAGATTACAGACACGATGATAATAGAAATCGTGGATACATTGACGGGCAACATAGTATTTAAGGATCATTACGATGCACCGCGTAGTGATGCACCAGTAATATCACAATTCGATACAACCTATCGCGGCACAGCCATTCTTAGAATTACATTTAAAGCACCTGAAAAAGAAATGATGCCCTACTACGAAAATGTCACTAAAAACATTCAACTATATAACGAACTCGAATATGTAGAAATAACTCTTCAACCCAAAAAGTATAGGCTAGAAGTAAATGTCAGAAGTGATGATGGGCATCCTATAGACGCAAGTATAATCATAAAGAGCACTGAAGGGGAGAAAATAGCTGAATTTGATAAAACATCTTCTGCTTTAACTTTTGTAACCCGTGGCGAATACATAGTGATAATTGATCCTTCGCCAATAAACATGACTAATATTAGGCTCTACGAGAATAAGACTACCAAGATTAGCGTATATAAGAACACAAGACTCAGCATAGTAGTGAAGAAGCTACGCGAGTTTATATCTATAATACTTGTAGATCCTTTTGTGCCTAATGGAGGCATAATGGATAACGTC
>JALTZF010000097.1 GCA_027046265.1 Pyrodictiaceae archaeon | reverse complement strand
ATTAAGCCGACGGTCTCTCTAGTCTTAGGCAATGCTACAATGATGACATCAGACTCTCTAAACAGCCTCTTAAGGCTGGCAGGCTCGGCAAGCAATAGAACTTCAAGCTCGGGTTTCCTACGCCTACTCCAATAGAGTACTCTGCCTGCACCCATGGCTTTTCCGTACCATGCTACTAGAGAGCCTATCCTGCCCATGCCGACAATGCCTAGTGTTGAGCCGCGCAATAGCCCTCCACGCGCCCACTGTGGCCAACCTAAAGCACTCCATTGCCCCGTAACAACGTAATCGTGGCTCCTAACTATGCGCTTCAAAGCTGCCACAGCCAACGCGATAGCGTGCTCTGCGACACTAAACGCTATAGCCTCAGGCTGATTAGCTACACAAATACCCTTCTTCTCTGCATAATCCACGTCTATGTGGTCATACCCGCTACTCCGTGTAACGATAAGCTTCAAACTCGTAGCCCTGTCCAGGAACTCTTTGTCGATCCTCATAAAGCCAGCTATCAAAACCCTAGCTTGACCCATTAAACTGAGAAGTTTTTCTCTCATTGTGCGCTGTAGCTCAATAAGTTTAATTCCTTTCATCTCAAGTATTTTTCTCGCCTCACTAGGTAAGGGGGGTACTGCAACAATAGTATCTTGAGCCATGTCTCACAGCCAGCGTGGTATTCTGCACTAGCAGCTTAATAGGATTGGGGGAGGCCATAAGTAAGTTGTACTCATCGACTAGCCAATAGAGTCTAATTTCTAATTATTCATCTCTATGCTCTTACGGCGGCTTCGAATACATTGCTATAGGATTTTTGATTATTCTGTTGGCTGCGATAGCATTATGGTGTTTTGAGTTAAATTTTTATTCTAACCATGAATAGTTTATGAAGTGAGATGCTTAGAAAGGTGTATTCCAGGGGGTGCAACCCTTTGAACCCATTCTCGGCACTGAAAAAGAGGGTATTCGTATTCATAGTAATAGCCTTGTTAGTGGCACCATACCTTCAAGCAGTAGCTTCTGCAGAAAGCGGGCAAGCCTATGCCACTACATTCAACACTTACATACACCCAGCATTCTACAGCGATGAGTTCTGGGAGAAGGGAGTACTAACAACGAGCCCCACGCTTGACGAGTTCTTTGCTTTTGCGGAGAAATACGTGGAGCTTAAGGGCGGGAAAATATTAGGGCCCGAAGAACCCTATGCACGTGCTATACTGGTACTCTCCAAAGACGTGGACGCAGACAAGATAGGTGCCCTTAGTAAAGTAGTTAGGATAACTGGTGTCTATCCGACACACGTGTACACCATAGTTACGGCATGGATAACCCCAAGCAGCCTTAATAAGATAAAATCACTGGGCTTCGTGGCAGCAGTACTCCCTGACATACGTATAGACGAACTCATAGCGTACACAAATGGCTACGGAGAGCCTCTCTACGATGACCCTAGGACTGCCAAGGAGACTCTAGAAGAATTGTTTAAACAGGGCAAAATAGCACAAGCAGAGAACCTCCTTGAAGGCGGTAAGGGTGGAAAAGCCTGGACACAAACCAAGCCGAGTACATCTGTAGAGCCTACACCTACACAAGCTAGTGGCTTCGGAGCCTACCACTACACTGTAAACTTAACCAAAGCTGTAAACGTGTGGACCAAGTATGGTATTCGTGGACAAAATGCAGCTATAGCCATAGTTGATACAGGCGTAGACTATGCAAGCCCTGGACTGGGGCTAGACGCTATAGCACGCGACGAGTATGGTCTACCACTAATACTTGATGCTGATGGTGTAGGCCTTGCACTAACACCACTAAATGCAACACCCATAAACAGTACACATGTAAGGGTAAACCTCACAGAACTCTACTTCTTCCTACAGCCATACTATGTGTTTAAGAGCACTACAGGCTTTGCCTATGTTGCTGGGTGCTGGCTAGATTATAACCTTACAACAGACTGGCAAGTACCATCAGATGTCATAAACTCGACGGTTACACCGCACTTCGGCCTCGTAGGCCGCACACTCTACACACCTCTAGGCACAATAGCCTTCACGGTTCCAGCAATAATTTACGACGGCAACAGTGACGGCTTCTACGACAGCATCCTCTTAGACATGAGTACGGCTTACTACTATTTGTACCAGGCAGCACAAGCCTGTAATGTGAGCAGCTACTTCCCGCCACCGCCAGTAGTAGCTCCGGACTATAGCTTTGCAGATGAGACACCAATAACGTACGGTAATGAGATAGCAGCACTAGACCTTGACGGCGACGGCCTCTACGACTTTAGCGTAGGTACACTAGCTGGCTACGTAAACGACGCATCTGGCATAATACTCCTGCAGATATATGGTGGGCTCAGCGATATAATGGCCGGCATACCAGAAGGGTACGGAATAATGGTATCCCTCTTATGGGATGTCTGGGGCTTTGAGAGCCTAGGATACATCTGGCCTGGCATGGATGTATGGACGGGACAATACTTTGACCTTGAATACGACTTCCACAGCCACGGCACATTCTGTGCAGGGACAGCTGCTGGACGACCAGCCTACGCCTACACAGGATACGGCCCCTACAATGGCTGGAGTCTGATACCAGGCCAGGCACCAGAAGCAAAAATAGCTGCTGCCTCATCCCTCTTCTTGGGTAATACACTCACAGCAATATACTTCTTCAGCGGCTTCGACCAAGTAACACCTTACGGCGAGCACGTAATTACACCAGTACCATTTACGAGTGTGAATCCATGGATAGCCTTTAGTGGCGGGACATGGTTCTGGCAATACACTGGCAACCACCAGGTAGACATAACTAGCAACAGTTACGGTGTAAGCGGCTGGGCTATATGGGGCTGGGCAAGCGGCCTTGACCCACTCAGCGTTGTGTTTGACTATACAGCGGCCATAAGCAATACACTACACTTCGTTGCCGTTGGAAACGGCGGGCCCGGATGGGGCACTATAGCTTCACCTGGCGCCTCAACACTCTCAGTAGGTGTTGGCGCAGCTACAGAGTTCACCTATAGGCCATTCTATGGCTACTTGCCTGGCGGCAACCGCCAAGTGATATCGTGGAGTAACCGTGGCCCAGCCGAGTCATTCTTCGCAAAACCAGACATACTAGGCATAGGATCCTTCGCCTTTGCCACAGGGCGCCCATGGGATGCCCTGGGATGGGGCTATCTAACAGGATTCCTAGCATTCGACCTCTTTGGAGGCACGAGCCAGGCAACACCTATGGTAGCAGGTGTTGCAGCACTGGTAGTTAGCGCGTACAAGTCTGTGCACGGAACAATGATGCCAGCACCGCTGCTTAAGACTGTACTCATGAGTACAGCAGAACCAGTAGGCTATGATGCTTTCAGCCAAGGCGCAGGGTTTGTCAATGCTTTAGGTGCCGTCAAGACTATACTAGAGGGCGGCACAATAGTATACAACAAAGACTTCATGCAAGCATACAACTTAATGATAAATGATGATGCCACAGTATTCACCTATGGTGGCGACACTAGTGGAGTTACATGGTATGAGCCCAAGGTCCTACTAGCCCCGGATATGAGGCTTTATCGCCAGCAACTTGTGATCAAGGGAAGCGGTACATATAGAATACATACTGTAAAACTCAGCCTAGAGTACGAGGACACGCTCTGTGGCGCTGTTGGCGTCACCATGGTTGCAAACTGTGTTAACAATAGAGTGATGATAGACTTTGGTAACATGGGCTATTTCGACTTGAGGATTCTAGCCATAATAGAGCCACGATACTACTACGACTACGACCTAATTGAGATAAGCATGGTGTACCCCTACGAGTTCTTTGACAGTGCTGGGCGTTATGCCAACTATACTGGTGGTGTATACCTTAATGGTATAGAACTCTGGGCATGGTTCGACTTAAACGGCGACAACATGGTTCAAAGAAACGAGACCGCTAGAATACAATATGACATCCGTGGCGCTAATGCATTCCATCTGCAAGTGTCGCAACTTAGAAAACAGATAAATGAAATAAAGAAACTAGTATCACTTTACACGGGTGTAGATGTTACAAACTATCCTGTAAAGCTCCTGCTAGTATACAGGATATGGTTCAACGACTGGAGCGGCACCGAAGCATATACCTATGCAGACGTTAGAGTGAAGGGCTACAAGTTCACGAGATGGCGCTATGTAAGGGCAATTCCATCATATGCATACGTCCGTGGCGAACGGACAATAACAGTCTACGGATTCCGTAGCCCAGTAAGAGGAGTAGAAGAGGGCTACATTGTGATAGAGAACGTGAGAACCAAGGAGAGAATTCTTGTACCGGTAACACTCCTGGGAGCATACAAGATGTACTCGCCATACGCTCCCATGAGCATTCCTGCCTATCGCACATTACTACTAAGGGAGAAGACTAGCTTCTATAAGAACTACGTGCTTAGAGGAGCATTTGACTATACGTGGAGGTATGAAAGTGGTGACTGGAGAGTAATACCAATACTAATAACAAGCCCTGCAACAAAGTACTTACTCATAGAAGTCAAGTGGCCAGTAGCCAGCGAAAACTATGCTAGCAACCTCGACGTCATGCTGTTCGGGCCATATACCTATTATATGGCGTACTTAACTGCAGGCCCTATCAATGATACCAACGGCGAGCCGTTATACCCAGTAGCAGTAATGAGGGTACATGGGCTAGAACTGGGGGCAGAACTTACATACCCATTCCAGTACTTCTTTGATGAGCCAGAACCAGGTTATTCAAGAATAATAGTCCCAGTCAATGGGCCAGGGCTCTACAGGCTAGTAGTACGCAACATACAGTTTAGCGGTGAGCTAGGGATAGAAGAACCTTATGAGATAAAAATAACGCCGGTAATAGCTAGGATATTCCCCTCTAAGATATACACAGTGCCGAGCAGATCAAACTATCTAAGATTAATAATATACGTGAGAGCAGGGCTTGGCAACACAGACTTCAGCCTGCGCTTTGTAAACGAGTTTATAAAGAGTATTGATGGCCAACTCTATTATGGTAATGCAAGTAAGTACTTCGAGTCAGAAGAAAGCATACTATTTGCTAGAAGCTACAGATATTCCACAGTTGCTGTAGCACGCATATTCCTAAAGACTTTGCCAACAGCAACACCTGGTACATACAAGCTATACTACGTGTTCAGCTTCTCCAACTTGCCAATAACGAGCGTAGGCTACATTGTGCAGGGCGTGAAGTACTACTACTTCTATTGGAACGATGTACCAGCAGAGATAACAGTGACCGTAAGGTAGGAAAATGTCTATAACTTAAAATCAATTTATTGTTTTTTGAACATCTAATAATTCCTCCTATGTATAGAGTTGTCCAATTATGTCATTAACGACCTTCCTACCACTAAAGACTATTAGTCAAGCTGCTTAACGCACTAAATAAGTTATTCGTATCTAGCCACCGATTTACTACCATGAATGCTTTTCACTCCTATCACCAAGGCCTTTACATACTTATACCGAAACCAAATTGATATATTACTCTATTCATTTAATTATTAGATATCCCACTAAAAGTTACAATGTATACATTATATGTCTTTGCTAAAGTGATAAAAGTGTTGAATTATAAGGGGGAGATATAATGAAGCATTATGAGGACTAGTGAAGAATAGAGCTTCTATATATATCTATAGTGTACTATTGGTAAGTCTTATAACCGCACTAGGGACAGAGCCAACGATATGGAAGTCATATGATTGGGGGTTAACGTTGGATGGCAGGATAGTATTCCTAGCAACAATTGCGCTTCTCTTCATTGCCGTGTTATCACTTTACTCACGAGGCGATACGTCTAATACTTTCCAAAATACGTCATATGGTTTATGTCCAACTAAGACTGTAAGACTGCAAGGTAGTGGTTCAACATTTATTTGGCCAGCGGTAAGTGTATGGAGTGAAGCTTTCAAGAAAATCTGTCCTAGTGTTGTCATAGATTATGGGGGCGGGGGTAGTGGTAAGGGCCAAAAAGATATTGTTAATAAGCTAGTAGATTTTGCGGGGAGTGATGTCCCTCTTATAAGAACTGCATGGAAGCGGTATGAGGGAAGAATTCTTCAAGCCCCCGTTGTTCTAGGCGCTATCGCTGTAGTGTATAATGTCCCCGAGCTTGAGGGCTACACTCTAAGGCTTAACGGCGAAGTCCTTGCCAAGATTTATCTTGGCGAGATAGAGTATTGGGATGATCCCGCAATAAAGAGTCTTAATCCTAACGTGTCAGATAGACTTCCGCATAGGAGAATAATCGCTGTTCATCGTAGTGACAGTAGTGGCACCACTGCCATATTCACCCTATTCCTCTACAAGTCTAGTAATGGTATTTGGCCACGAGATCTTGTCGGTAAGTCTATTGACTGGCCTGTAGATAAGACTGGCAGAGGTGTAGGCCAGCAAGGCAATCCAGGAGTAACAGAGGCTGTCAAACAGAACAAATATTCTATAGGCTATGTAGAGTTGGCCTACGCATTAGAGCATAACTTGTCGATAGCAGCTATAGAAAATCCTTATGGAGAGTATATCTTACCTATGCCTGAGACTATCTCTGCGGCGTTTGCCGTAGATGAAGTTCCCACACCGCTTGATGACTGGACGAGTATTGTTGAAGAGTTTGTATACTCTAAAGCTAGCAGGAATGCTTACCCGATAACTGGACAAACATTCATAATTGTGTGGCGTGAGCAGGACAACTATGCAAAATGTGTTGCTATTAAAAGCTTTCTCAACTTCATCGCGTCTGAGGGCCAGAACATTCTTCCAACAGGATATGCTCCTCTACCCAAAACACTAAGACAAGTCGTTGAAGACATGGCAAAACTCATTATGTGTAAGTGAGTAGGTGTCTAGGATGCTGAGAAGACTACTTCCTGAGTTTCGTAGTAATGATGATCGTAGATTTTTCTTGTTACACAGCCCTACTACGCTCATAGTTCTCCTTATATTGTTATCGATCATTACAGTTCTCATGCTGTATTCTGTCCCAGTTCTCCGGAAAGAAGGTCTTGGAGTATTCATAAAGAACATATGGAGGCCATCTGATTATGATCCAGAAGCGGAGGTTTATGGCCTCGCAGCAGCCATTTATGGTAGCGTGTATACAGGCTTAATAGCAGTCATTGTAGCCGCTCCTCTTGCCCTGGCTTCAGCTATTGTCGTCGAAGAACTCATCCCGCGTAGGGCAAAAGGCTTAGTCTCAACACTCATGGATCTCATGGCTGCAACACCAACCATAATCTATGGTATATGGGGCATGGCCTATCTTGCGCCTCTTATGCATAGAGTGCTCCTACTCCTACACCACCATCTTTCATGGCTTCCCTTCTTTTCTGAGCCCCCTACAACAGGATACACTATTGGCACAGCAGGGATTTTGCTTGGCATTATGGCTACCCCCTATGCTGCAGCTGTAATACGTGAAGCATACTCGATGATTCCTACGCATTTAAGAGAAGCAGCTTACGCGATTGGTGCTACAAGATTCGAAGTTGTAAGGATACTTGTTAGCCTTATAAAGCCAAGTATTCTTGCTGGACTAGCGCTCGCTTTTGCACGTGCAATAGGTGAAACCGTTGCTGTTAGCCTCGTAATAGGTAATAGCTTCAACATATCCCCGTCGATAACTGTCCCAGGCTACACGGTCTCAAGTCTTATAGCTTCACAGTTTGCAAACGCAGGCCTCTACATGTACATGGAAAGTGCCCTCTTTGCGGGAGGCCTAGTCTTGTTTATTGTTGGTCTAGTAGTGAATGCTCTAACAATATGGTACATGAAGAGGTGGGAGGAGGCGATCAAGCGTGTCTAACTCACAGATATTAATTCAGCAGGATAAGGTTTACCGTAAGAGAAGAATCATTAACTATATTGGGCTTACAGTAATAGTTGCTCTCTTTATCACGGCTTTTCTTCCACTTTTCCATATAGTGTACGTCACCACAATTAACGGCGTAAAAGCAGTATCTAAAGTTGGCCTCTTAGAGTTTCTGACAGCTCCCCCAAACCCTGTTGACCCACAAAACCCTGGTGGTATTGGACCAGCCCTCGTGGGCACATTAATACTCGTAGTTCTAACCACAGTATTCGCTGTACTCTTAGCGTTGCCTGCAGGAGTATTCATCGCTGAATTCCGCTACTCTGGCATGAGCAGACTCACCCTCCTCCTAGCACTTATACTTATGGAGTTCCCTACGGTGCTCATAGGATTGACCGTGTATGCTATTTTTGTTGAGAGGCTTATTGGACGCTACAACATGCTAGCTGGCGCTATAGCACTGACAATCGTCGTCTTACCATACATGATTGTCCAGATAAGTGAGGCATTGCGCCATATTCCATATAATTTGCGTGAAGCAGCTTTCAGTATTGGCTTGACAAGGTTCAAGACAATATACAGGATACTTGTCCCTGTTGCGCGACGGGGTATCCTAGTTGGCGTACTGATAGGCCTAGCTAAGGCGGCAGGTGAAACAGCCCCCCTCCTCTTTACCATAGGTGGTGCCTACAAGATGGTACCAGAAAGCCTACTAGAGGAAGGAGGGGCTGTGCCGCTTCTCATCTACCATTATATTCAGCAGCCAAGCGAGGCCTACCACGTACTAGCCTGGGGTGCAGCATTCATCCTAATGCTCGTAGTTATGGGTGTAATGCTTATATCTCGAGCAGTGGTTAAGGAGGTGAAGCTCTAGTATGGTTGAGTATGCAGTTGAAGTAAATGATTTACATGTATGGCTTGGGGAACGCCATATACTGCAAGGTGTGACCTTTAGGTGTCCCGAGAGAACAGTAACGGCAATAATGGGGCCAAGTGGTACAGGGAAATCAACAGTTTTGAGAGCGATAAACAGACTCTTGGACCTTAACCCAGAGGCCAAGGTGAGAGGTAGAGTCAAGATTTTTGGTGTAGATGTTTACTCTGTAGAACCATATGTTGTTCGGCGACATGTAGGGATGGTTTTTCAGGAACCGAATCCTTTTCCACACATTTCAATATATGATAATGTGGCCTTGGGCCCTAAACTACATGGGATTGTCCGTAGTAAGAAAGAACTTGATGAGCTAGTAAAGTGGGCACTCGAAAAAGCCATGTTATGGGATGAGGTCAAAAATAGGCTTTACGATTTGCCCACGAAGCTTAGTGGTGGACAGAAGCAGCGTCTGAGCCTTGCCCGCGCGCTAGCCCTTAAACCTAGAATACTTTTGCTTGACGAGCCAACAGCAAATATAGACCCTGTAAATGCTATGAAGATTGAGGAAGCTATAAAGAGCATAGTGAGAGAAGAGGGTATTACTGTCATACTAGTAACCCACATGCCTGCCCAAGCAGTAAGAATATCAGACTTCCTCGTGTTTATGTATAAGGGTAAAGTAGTAGAGCAAGGTCCAACACGTGATGTCGCTCTCCACCCAAGGAGCGAACTCACAGAGAGATTCATGAGAGGTGAGCTCTAGTGAAGGAGGATTATGTTGCGTCAAGAGAAGAGGATTTAATCCATTTAGAGTCAATGCTTCAGCGCTTGTTTAAGATAACTATAGAGAGCCTTGAAATTGTTGAAGAAACACTAAAGAACCCTTCCCTAGCTGCTGAAAACGATCTATCTGCTAATGCCATGTTAGCAGAACACTTAAAGGACACTATTCATAGTGAAGCCTTATTCTTCATAGCCAAATGGCATCCTCTTGGCCGGCTCCTACTATATGTTGAGTCTATAATCAAGGTTTCCTACGACTTATTCCGAATAGTAAAATACGCTTATGAGATTGTGTTAACGATTAATATGACGTCACTAAGCAATATTGATGAGCATGTGCTACTTGCAGCCGAACATGCAAAAGAAATGGTGATCCGCTCGTTCGAAGCCTTTCTTAAGAGAGTAAAAGAAAAAGCCAAAGGGATAGAAGAGCTTGACGCAAAGGTTGATAGAGAATATAGGAGTTGTCTTTCAAGGATAGCTTCCATGGATAAGGTTCCAAAGAAGGATGCAGCCTCTTGCATTATACTTCGTCAAATAGAGAGAATAGCAGACCATGCAACATACATTGCGCGTCAAACACTTAGACTTTTCGAGTAAACACAGTACATCTGATAGCAATGATAGCAAGTAAACATCTTTCATACACACTACCTACTACACACATTACCTAGAATTTCGGCGAGCACAGTCTTCAAAGCATTATAGTCCAGCCCTATCGCTGTTGTCTTTTCTGCAAACTTATCCACTACAGAGTAGATGCAATCTTCTGAGTTGCACCCTCTGAGTCTCTCTTCAAGCTCATCAAGAGCTTCTGGTGGATAGAGGAAGAAGTCCCCGCTGATTTTGATCTGTGCTATTCTGCAGTCGCTTGTATTTATTGTCACGTCTATATAGACTGTTTTCATGCCCTTAGGTCTTATTATGCGGCTTACACTGATATCCAATAATTTCACCTCTTATAATTCCATTTAGGATCAAGGTACTTCTTAGTGAGCTGTCTTGCTAGTTTAAACTCTTCTCTAGAGTACCATCCTTCCTCAACATCAGCTCTCAGAGTCTCCTTAAAACCCTCGGTAATGGCATCAGCTATTGCTTGAGGATCTACACTTCTCCCTAGAGCCTCCGAAAGATTTACTACTCTATCACGTATACTCTTAGCACCGTGATGTTCAAGCTTTAGCTTAGGTACTAACAAGAGCGCCTCCATTGTGTCTAGGTCTGAGTCATACAATATAGTTCCATGCTGTAGTAGTGCCTCTCTCCTCCTGGCTTGTGCGTTTCCTGACACCTTTCGTTCTCCTACAACTATATCATTTGGCCTCTTGTACTCAGCGTTCACACCCAGCCTACGAAGACCTCTTATTATAGCTCCACAAAGCATCTCATAGCTCTTCTCTATATCCCTAAGTGCGCCAGACACTGGCAGCGTTATACTATAAGTTAACTCGCCATACTCATCATGGTACACCGCTCCCCCGCCAGTAAACCTCCTTACAACAGGTACACCACGCTTCTTTGCTTCTTCAATACGTACTGTATGCTTTACAGCTTGGAATAAGCCTATAGTCACACTTGACGGGCTAAAGATATAGAAGCGTAGCGTCGGGAGTGAAGACCCCCTTGACACATGCTCAAGGATGGCTTCATCAATAGCCATCTGCCACCAAGGAGGACGGCCTGCAAGATCGTATATAACTCTAATCTTGAACTCCCCCAAGACGGCCCCTAAGTTTACTTGTCTCTCAGAGGATAATGTTATAGCTTTTCACCCAGAGCAACTCCTAGGAATAGGGTCAACACTGATGAAAGGGACTGTCCCCGATAAGTGGTGCCAAGCAGACATTCCAGTAAGAATTTCCATAGGCAGCCTAGCTGTCTTAGGCTTCGAGAAACTCAGAGTTGAAGCTACACCCCATACTCTCTACA
>JALTZF010000096.1 GCA_027046265.1 Pyrodictiaceae archaeon | reverse complement strand
CCTTATCTGGATCCCGCTACGTGCTTCGGACATTAAGGTTTAGCCCCAGAATAGGCCTACTAGTAGCCTCAATAAATCTTCTATCCCTTCTAATACTTCTATAGTCCTAGCCTCGACACGGAGTAGAATAGGCGAGGCTATGTTGTCTAGTCTCGTTACAACTGCTTGCCTCCCAATAAGGGGGTAATACACCATGCTTGCTATTATTCTAGCTGGTACACCCAGGATAGAGAGTATTATAGTGTACACAACTATTAGGATAAGTGACATGTATAATACCCTCTTCCAGTTTATCGAGACCGTGTAAACCCTGCCAGTGATACTGCGAAACACCCATATGGCTATAGTTGAGGAAGCTAATGCTAGTATAGAGCCTAAACTCCCAGGCCCGAATAGTGTTGCATAAGTAGATTCAACTAGAGCATACGTGAAAACAGCCACTATAATGCTACCAGAATAATTTAATGTTATACCTAGCATTTTATGATACCATGCACTTCTTCTCAAGACTGTTCTGGCTTCCTCTAAAACAATCCAATTAAAGATGTTTATCAGTGACTCACGCTTCACCGTTAAAGCATACAATAGTGGAGCAATTATGCGTGAGCCGACATAGTATACTAGTGCTAGTAGAGCAAGTGCTATAGCCAACTTGACTGTCAAACTCTGCGAGACACTTGCCCATACTTCTCCTAGTAAGCCGGGTATCCTTGGCTGTGGCTTAAGCACATTAATGTATACTACTCCTAAAAGCCAACTAGTATAGGTCACAATAAACCAGAGTATTACATACGTCCCTGCTTCAACGATAACCGTGACAAGAATGCCAGATAATGTGAAGATATTTCTACTAGCCGCACTTGAGCCCTTCATCTCGATTACCTTACCCGTAACAGATAACGAGCTAGAAAGGACTACTAGTAGAACCACAATAGCCGGGTTGATACTCTGCACACCAAACACAAAAGACAATCCTACTCCAAGACCAATAATTGGATATGCAACATCACTCCTCTCTAAGCGAAGCAAGAGTACTACTAGTGCTGAGAGTAAAAGGGGAAGTATGTGAGCTACTATAGTATGGCCTGCACTAATATCTAGTGCTTGTAAGAAATCTGCGTACCCCATGTAGGTTAACAATGCTGCTATGAGGCCCGCTACCGCATTTAGGGTTCTGCCGAGCACTAGGTACTTCTTCATACTACTACTCCTCTCATAGCCTCTATCCTATCTAGTAGAATATGCAGGAGGTCTTGTGGGCCTGCCACGACAGCCTTTACACCATAGAGTCTGAGTATCCTAGCTATCTCCTTGTACTTTGTAATAGACTCGTATACTAGCAGCTTATAGACGTTAGCTGTGATCTTATCCTCTATAGCTTGTACTTCGAAAAAAGCTGTAACTGGAATAATAGCATATGCTGTGTAATTGCGCTCTGCTAATTTGTGGAGCTTAATGGCATACTCTCTAGCCCTGGCGGGTGATTCGTGGAAGTCGCTTATTACAATTAATAACATGTTTTTGCCGCTCCCAGCAACAATGTCTACAGCTTTGAAAAATGCATTTACGTTCTCAGACACACCGTCTATGCGAGTTCTAGGCCATACAGTTTTTTCTGCAAGAAGCCTCCTAGCATAGTTTGCACCTACCCTCCCCCTAAGCCATGGCGATATGGAGAGTTCTCCTTTTGGCCCAATGACAATTACTTTAAAGTAGTCATAGCGCTTAGAGAAGTATTCAGCTAATGTAGAGGCTAGCCTTATACTGTACTCTGTCTTGGTCTTACCTATTACGCCACGAAACATTGATGGTGTCTCGTCAACTATGAGTACAACTCTCATGTAGGACTCTTGCTCAAATACCTTCACCATAAGCTTGCCAAGACGAGCTGTTGCCTTCCAGTCTATAAGCCTAGAATCATCGTCTACACTATACTCTCTAAGCTCCATAAATTCTGCCCCTATCCCCCGTCGCCGCATTTTAGTAATTCCTCCTGGCTGAAGCACTGTTGGTAGTCCAAGTCTTCTCCTCGGTAAAGCTAGTAGTTGAGGGTAGACAGTTAGTGTAGGAGCCTTTACTGGTAGAAGTGTTTCCCAGCGAAAGAAGCCCAGGGGGTCTTCTACTACTACTCTTGGCCTACCCCACCTATGCTTCCCTAAGATGGGCTCAACCATATACTCTATTACAGCACTACTCTTTGCCAGCAAGAATAAGGAGGCAGAAGGAGGACTTTGAATCTTAAAGAGGGGCGGAGGCTCATCAATGAATACTGCATATTCTACCGGGCTAAAAGTGGGGTTCTCAACCACTACACGTACCTGCAGTGGGCGCCCCTCAATAGGCGGGTCTGGGTTGAATGACCAGCGCACTTTTAGGCTTGATGCAGAAGCTACTCTTGCAACAAAGAAGAATCTCTCGACAATTACTAGAGCGAAGAGAGCTGTGGCCAAGGATGCAAGAACGTATCCTTCCATTGTACCAGCTATGAGGCCTGAAACTATGAGTAAGACAGCAATGAATAGGACTCCTCTCCCGCGGGGGGTGAGAGGGGCAACTTTCTCTCCAATACTCGATAATGCACTCTCAATACTCAATACAAGAACACCCTTTAAGGTACTGGGACAGGTACAGAAGACAGAATAGACTCTACTACGTCTTCTGGTCTTCTATCCATGGCCTCAGCCTCTGGTCTAAGTATTACGCGGTGTATCAATACGTATTTTGCAGCCCTTTTCACGTCGTCAGGTATTACGTAGTCTCTTCCATCCATAGCAGCAAGAACCCTTCCTAACTGCATAAGAGCAAGGGCTGCTCTAGGACTGGCGCCTAACCGCACGTCTGGATGCTTATGAGTGGCCTCTACGAGGTCAACAATATAGTTTAGTACTGGATCACTGAGTGTAATCTCCCAAAGAGCCTCACGAGCCTTCAATATTTCTTCACTACCCACAACACCGCGGACAGGCCAGGACTCTATTACACGATAGTTAACCATTATCTTTAAGAGGACCCTGCGACTAGGCATGCTGATAGGTATCTTAACTAGAAACCTATCAAGCTGGGCTTCTGGGAGAGGAAAAGTACCCTCTAGCTCTATAGGGTTCTGCGTCGCAATAACAGTGAAGGGCTCAGAAAGCTTGTAAGTTACACCCTCAATAGTCACCTGTTTCTCCTGCATAGCCTCAAGCAGAGCACTCTGAGTACGTGGGCTCGCGCGATTAATCTCGTCGGCTAACAGTATGTTTGTGAAAATAGGCCCCTTCCTAACTCTAAACTCACCAGTCCTCTGGTCATAAACTACTGTACCTATAATATCGCTGGGCAATAGGTCTGGCGTAAACTGGATACGCTTAAATTCGAGGTTGAGAGCTGAAGCTAGGGCCTTTGCCAGAGTAGTCTTAGCAACTCCAGGAACACCCTCAAGAAGAGCGTGACCACCAATAATTATAGTCGCAAGAAGTATTTTAGCCTCCTCTTCTAGCCCATAAACAACTTTCTTTACTTCACCTAGAACTCTACCAGCTATATCTTGTATAAGCTTAATAGATGGCTGTGTACTCAATACCTTTACCCTCCCCTATTCTTGCAGCTATAGAGTCTAGTAGTGGAGTAAGCCTAGAAAGTATACTATAGAGCTTCCTTTCCCAAAAGAAAACTACTGGTATCAAACTAGAACCTTTAATCTTCTTTTCATAGAGAACCTTGAGTTCCATAAGAGCCCTACGAACCTCACCTAGACTCTCTTCAGAGTACCCCTCCTTACCTCCTAGAACTACACCCCAAAGACGCTCATCCCTAAGGAGGTCATCCACCCTAATACCATAGCCTCTCACAAGTGACTGCTCTAATAACTCATATAGAACTCCCAGAGCACGCTTAGCATCTGCTTTTTCAAGCTTATCTTGACCTAGCAATTTTCCGAGTTCACGAGAAGCAGACAAGACGAACACTTTTTCTCGCTCAATTTTGTACCGAGGAGAGGTGACGCTAAAACCTACACCATACTCTAAGAGAGCATACACTAGAGCAGAGACAGAGGCTATAAATGATATTAAAAGAGCATTATAGCTCTTTATCACTAGCAACATATCTCTCTCAAATGCAACAATACCTTTAATGAAGTTAGATAATACAATCCCAGGATGCACCTTGCCTAGAACCTCTACAACTTTAGTTTTAGTCTCATAAAAATCCCTGACAAAAAGAACTGTCGTATTGGATGGCTTAGATACACTGACTACCCTAAGAGCAAGTTCTAGGTTACCTAGTCCAGCTTCAACAGAAGCATTTAATAAAGCATTAGAGAAAACATGGCTATCAGCAATGTAGTATAACTCTAATCCACCAGATAGGAAAAAGTATGACACGGGCTCTAGTCTAAGCATTGGATTGTTCTTGTCGGCTACAAAGGCATAACCAGTAGCTCTACCCCCAGTATCTCCCGAGAATTTTACCGTGTTGAAAGTATAGAGAGCATAGAATATGCCCGTAGTAGGATCATAAGCTACTGTGATATTATCGTAATCCTGCACAAAATATGTAACTCCACTAAGCAGAGTTGATGCTATCTTAATACCGCAGTCGCCCTCAGACGCTACTACAACACGTACATTCTTGCCTAATGTAACAAAGTAGTGGACCGCTTGTGCAAGGCTACTCACAACACCTGTATTACACGTTGTTGGGCCAACAACAAGTATGACAATATTGTTCTGATCAATGCTTGTAAGCTCCCTAATACTCACAACACGTACATTATAGCCACTAGAGAGCAAGACACTGTAGAGTATTGAGTGACCAATATCACTCTCATCATTAAAGAAGCCCCACCGGATGTCCTCGCCACCAACCTCTAAGACTTTAGGTGTAGAAGTTAGAGCAGCAACTAATGCTACTATAAGTAAGCCTATTGAGAATATCTTTAAACCAAGCACTATACCACCACGAGCCCTAGCTCCGGTTCTTCCACTTATGTAGGAGCCTAGAAGCTACAGCACCAACAATCCTCCTAAGCTCGTCAATATACTGTTTGTCGAGGGGATGTGCGCTAAACTTTGCTTCTTCATATATGTGGGCAGCCTCACTATAGGCTGGCTTCTCACTGCTAGGAAGCTTATACGCATACTCGCGGTGAGTCTCACTAGGCCTCTTAGGAGCATAAATCCTTGAATAAACCTCTAATAGTTTTGCATACAGTACAACAACAGTTTTTCTAAGACTGTCATCAGGCTTATCGTCATTAAACTCTGCGAGAACACGTTCTGCCTCGGAAACAAGTCTTTTTGCACGATACATAAGCAATATACTTGAAATCTTCCTATACGCATAGGCTGAAAGAACTGTTATTGCGAGAATTATTAACAAGACTATAAAGAGTATGGAGACGCCCCTAAATCCTTCAGGTAGCTGTAGAGATGGAAGCTTGACTTGCGGCAACATGATCTGCGAGGAACTAGGCTCTACTCTTAGTTCTCCCAGAGCCAATGACGAGTTATACTCTGACTCAACAATAGACCTGGCTGGAGGCTCCTCCACGCTTTGAGACATGCTGCCCACTATCTTCTTCAAACTCTCCACACCAAGACGAGAAAACACTTCTTCAACACTGCCAAAATCTATGCTCACACTAATCCTCCTCGCCAAGTCCTCAACACTAGTAGTATTAGCTCCAAGAATAACGTCCTTAAGGCTCTCAATGATACTCGACTTGCCACCAAATACTCTCCCTAAACCCCCTTCCTGGCCAAGAGAGTTATCACTAGCTTGACTCCTACGCTCCAATAAAGCCTTTTTCAGACTCCTCTCCGCTAGGATACTCTCTTCAGAAAAGAAGGGTATCGCCCCACCCCCCATGCCTATCATCGATTTTAGCTCTTCTTCAGCTTCTTCAGAACCCATAGACTCTATAGCTTGTACAGGAACACCTTCAGCCCCAGTTTTTTCTAATATTCTCTCTGCTATCCTCTCTGCAGTAACAAGACTCTTGAGACTACTATTCCTTGACCCCGACATTATAGTAGCAATTAACGTCTTTAAACTTGTACTACTTATATAGTAGGCATCGCCTCCAAGAGGTCTTAGTGATGGAACTAAAGAAGTTAGATTGGATTCTTGTAAGTACTGGTATATACTGTCTTCTGATACATTATTATTTCTTGCAAGTCTAAGAATGCTCTCCACTATTAGTGGTGTACGAGTAACAACACTCCCTATAAGAGAGGAGTTAGGTGTTAATCCTGATAAGCCAGTAATATTCTCGACAATACTCCTACTCACTACAATGCCTTCACCGAATAGTGGTACAGATTTTGCAGCAGATACCAATAATCCATAGACTGCTCTCTCCCTAGAATTTAGCGGTGGCTCCGCAGCCCCTACTGCACTAATGCCCTCTGACCATATCTTATTTGATAGTTCTATAGCGTAGGGCAATGCACCGCCAAGGTAAGATGGGAGATGCTGCTGTATTGCCTTAGATACTATCCATGGATCTATCTCTGTGAAGGGGTTGTAGAGAATAACTGTATACAATGGAGTCATATATCCTGTCTCGAGGAAACATAGTGAGGCTGCTGAAGAGATTACTCTCCAAAGCCTTGTATGTATAGTGGATACATTGTAAGTATTCTCTCGTACATCATTCATAAAGAGCTTTACTAGCTCACCAAACATACTGCAAAACGTGGTGTTCTTTTCTAGCGCTTTTGAAGCTGTAAACGATAAAAGATTCCTATCTGACTTGAGGAGATTACTCCACAATAGTATAGATGTAAGAGCAGGGCTATATACTGGGCCATTTGAACTACACTGTAAAGTCTGCAATACTACGACAACAGCTCTAGGAGAACCCGTATCCCGAATCTTAGGGGTAAGACTTGGTAGGAGATCCATTGCGTCTAGTCTTGAAGGATTCAATGATCCAAAAACTCTGCTTGTATAGTTGCTATACACGATCTGAGCCACACTAACACCTTCTAAGCCAAGAACATCAAGTATAAGGGGATAGGCCTGCGACAACGTGCACACATAGTCTCTATACGTTGCCTCCAACAAGTTAGCTATGGCGACCGGGATAACTGGTTGTTCCTCAACGTATAAGCCAGCAAACACGAGTAAGGGTATAACCTTGTCTCTCAAAGGCTTACCAGCTAAGTGTTCAAGAATAGAGAGAGCAACACGTGAAGGAATTTTGTCTACTGCTACTAGAGATGAAAGCCAAACTAGGTCTTGGGGCTCCAACTTTCTTGTGACTATACGCCAGAAAGATTCATCGGGCATGCCTATTAGTGCTACTATAGAGGCTGGCAGTCGTGGATTTCCAGCACTAACTTCTCCCTTGAGGGCTTCGAGGATTCTGCTCCTATTATGTGTGGCTTGTTCAACTATGTCTAGTGCAGTCCTCCATATAGCCAGTATACTACCACTATCAACAATATTTGTTCCAGGAACCATAGATGCATAGAGTAAGGCTAAATAAATAGTGCTTGACCTACAGCTACTAAGTGCTGTCCAGTTTTCTTCTATCAGTAGGATAAGCTTCTTGCCGATAGAGAGCCATTTCTCAGTATCAACGCTCGTTCCAGTAGAGTTCTTGGCTAACTCTGCAAGAGCCTCTGCTACAGAGGAGATATTACGGTTACTACTACATAATGCAAGTTCGTGGAATACTCTAGGTGCTTTATAGAGCGCGAAAACACCTTCTTCGAGTCCAAGGGCTTCAATAAGCTGTCTAAGAATCTCAGCCAAGTTGTCAGGGACGTCACGAGTATCTTGGCTAGCAGAGGCTCTTATTGGCATAAGCACTTGAGCGAGTAATAGTATAAGCATTAAAAGAGGCAGAATACGCCTAACTGCCAGCACTATGGTCTAAACCCCGCCTATCACTTG
Organism: Pyrodictiaceae archaeon; assembly: GCA_027046265.1. Taxonomy (GTDB): domain Archaea; phylum Thermoproteota; class Thermoprotei_A; order Sulfolobales; family Pyrodictiaceae; genus QNYQ01. Next base: position 3,545 of record JALTZF010000096.1, on the reverse strand, counting down.
TACACCATAGAGTTACTAGTGTAACACACTATTATCTATGCTACTCCACACACTACACAATTTTATGCCTACAGTATACCTAGAGGAGAACACCTTTCAGACTGAAAAGCTATAGGGAGTAAACTCGAGAACAACATGAGGAGATAGATGATGGCAGATTCGCATTGTATTGCAGAACTTAGAAGCGTATGGAAACGTTATAGCCACATGCGGGGCTGGGTCTTAAGAGAGATAAATATGTGTTTTAGAGAGGGAGAAGGCTACCTAGTAGTAGGCCCAAACGGTAGCGGTAAGACAACACTGTTAAGACTAGTAGCTGGCTTAACAAAGCCAAGCAGAGGAGAGGTAATAGTAGCAGGACAAAAACCATATGCTCCTCAAGCAAAGAAGGTCATGGGTGTAGTACTACATCATAGCCTCTTATACGATGAACTCACTGTTAGAGAGAACCTAGAATACTACGCAAAGCTCTACGGGTACACTGGCTACAAGCCGGAAGAAGACCCGGTAGTAGAGAAGCTAGGGCTAATCGAGTACTTAGATGCAAAAACAGGGGAACTAAGCTTTGGCTGGAAGAAACGTGCAAACATTGCAAGAGCCCTACTACACAAACCAAAACTACTAATTATAGACGAGCCCTTCACAGGACTAGACGATAAAGCCGTGACGAAACTGACTGAAATCCTTATATCACTAGCAAAGAACAACATAACAGTCATAGCAACTTCGCCACAGACAATTCTACCGTCAAGCCTAGAGAACTACCACATATATCAGATAAGGAACCAAAAACTATTGCCTGCTAAAACTACTTAGTGACAACGCTTTCCAACAGTGAAGCCTATTGTTGGTATACATGAGAATATAAGAATATACGTGATAAAACACATAAACGACATGGAGCACCCTTGCAAAGAGAATAGCATGGTTACCGTAAAACTCGTAGCGACAAGCTCTAGTAAAGTACTACATATAATAGTAATTGTGTTGGGCTGTGAGGAGGCCTGCATCGGGGTAGAAACAATGTGCCCGAGTACTTCCCTGCGGCCGAGCCTTTCTCGCGGCTTACCTTTGCGCAATCCCCCATGCAAGCAGTGAATCATGCAGCATTCCAGCTCCTATACCTGCAACAAAGAGTGCAGTAATACGTGTTAAAAGCCTCATTGTACTCCTCCCGACTATGCGTAGTAGGAGTTCTCCAAGTTCTAGTAGAATCCATACTGTGATGACGGACGCTATAATTGCTGGTATGAGTACAGTGTAATGCATAACGTGTGTAGTCACAATTATGTAGGTTATTGTTGCAGGCCCAACAAGGAGAGGCATAGATAACGGGACTAGTACCGCATCACGTGGATCCACTGTCTGGGTCATCGGCTCTCCTGTAAGCCTCATAACTCCAATTGCTAGTAGTATTATGCCCCCAGCAAAGCGAAACTCGTCTATGTCTATCTTGTATAGTTTCAGAATGAGTTCTCCTGCAAAAGCAAAGACTACGAGGAGTACAAAGACAAAGAGGGCTACTGTGTTTGCAAGCTTTCTACGCTCCCAAGGATGTAGTCTTTCGGCTATCTCAAGATATATTGGAAGAGCACCGAAAGGATTCATTATGAATATTAGCGAGGCATAAGTAGAAGCAACATGTTCAACATACTCCCACACAGTACAAGCCCCCATTACCTTCTACCTTTATCCTCAAACATAGCAGATTATGGTTGTACTCACTTGAGCTGAGCCCGTCTTAGCTCTGCTTTATCATGCTTTCTAGTCTTTTTGCTAGCTTGAAATGGTCTAGAACATTGTAGAATTGTAGGATAGAAGAAACTGCTAGTGCTACTAGCGCCACTAAGTCTCTTCCAGGTGTAAACGCGTAAGCTAGTGTTGCTGTTACGGTAAAAGCTAGTGCAGCCAAGCTCTTGGGCACAAATCTCCCACGTATGATGATGTACGACGCCAATACACCGTGCCTAGGTGGTATGGCCCGGTACCCAGCCCCATCATAAGCTACAAGGCCTAGAGCCATCAACCTATCCAGGTGATGACGCACAGTGCTTGGGCTCTTCAGCCCGAGCCTTCTCTGGAGTTCTCTAATACCCATACGATGCCCATTTACTAGCAGTGTAAGGTATAGCCGCAATGCCGTACCGCTAAGCTCCTCTAACGGGTCAACCTCACCAGTTGTCACCTTATCTTTCTGCTCCATATCAGCGTCACCAGGCCAGCCATGGCAAGAGAAGGCAGTAGGACTATTACTAGCCTCTCGTACTCTCCTGGCCTACTAATAGCTTGAGGACTACTAGTTAAACTAGTAGCCCTCACAGCAACAAGATCCGAGCCAGTACCCTTCATCCCAGAGATGCTCTCAGCACTCTTTGACTCCAATGATGAAGTAGTAGTAATACACTCGGCCTCATGGAGACTAGTAGACTTTACTGGCTCTGCAGAACAAACCCCTACCTCCACAGTTTCTCCTGGAGTTGCTGTTGCCAGTGTCTTTGTCGGCATTGTAGGTGTTACTGTTGTAACAGACAACACCGTCACGACAAGAGGTGTTGCACTACTTTGGGCCTCACTCGCTACTACCGGTTGTTCTTTAGCAGCTTCCATCTTAAATTTAAGTAGTAGCATTGCTTGAGCAGTAAGTCGCCTATACACTGACTTAAGGCCTTCTGCCCCAAAGTAGGCTCTTAACTCGTTCTGGGCTTGTAGAAGACACTTATCAACTACGGATAAGCTTGTTATGTTCCCTCTCACGTAGATAGCTAATATTGCTGGTTTTGAGCTATTAAGCCCATACAGTACAATTAATACATTATCACAATTAATTGATTCTAGAGGCTCCAAAACCATTCTCTGACTAACAGTGACATTGCTCAGCCCGGTGTCGCCAACATAGAAGAATATTAACGGCATATATTCATCCTTTCCAGCCGTACTAACATTAATGGCTAGCAGTGACAGAGCTAACAATGCTAGCGATGCCACACGGATAATTGAAGCCTGCATACTGCTTTCCACCCCTAGAAGCCTATTTTGTTGTAGTTCACCATCCAGGCTTTATAGTCTAGAGCCTCGAACAATACGGGCGAAAGCCTAGACTATTGTAGGGCCTACACGCTCTTAGCTTATGGAGAGCGTGTACTGGAAGAGGTGTAGAGTTGCTATGCGTGAAGCTGTCTTAGGAGCTGTAATTATACTAGCCATCGTGGCTGTGGCACTTACTGGGTACATTATGGGCCAAAGAGCTTCACTACAGCCCAATCCCAGCTATTCGGCTGAAACCATAACAGTATACAAGTATGAACCTAAAACAGTGACTGTATACATTGGCTCAGAGAACTACACAATCACTACTACTCCCACCAACCTCTCCAATATAGAGTTATACTGGACAGGGTATGGCTATCTTATCAAGCCCACAGAGGCTGTAAGCCTTATACTAGGCTACGAGTATACTGGGCCTAGAAAATACATCACAGTACCGACAGTTACTCCGCTAGCTGCTACACTAACTGCTACTACATTAGAACAGGTTGCAGTTGCTT
>JALTZF010000095.1 GCA_027046265.1 Pyrodictiaceae archaeon | reverse complement strand
ACATGCCATGCGAGTACTTAAACCTGAAGTTCGCCGCGCCAAGAAACGGGCTACAAGCCCTCCTCGTGGTAGTCTGCAAGGACCTAGCCGGGATAGACGATAACGACCTAGAACTCATAGCCCTATACGCTGGCATAGACACATACGCCAAGTATGAGAGGCTAGTAGAGGTTTCTAGAGAGTCTGAAGAGACTGCAAGACAGCTCGCAAACACGCAGAGAGCAATAAGACACCTAGAGGATGTAGCCAAGGTACACAGTCTAGTAGCACAGAAGAAGTATGTAGAGGCAAGCCTAGCACTACGGAGGCTAGCCATAGAACTCCAGGACAAAAACCTACAAGAAAGCCTAGAGATAGACCCTAGAGAAGCAGAGGCTGCTGCAAGCCTACTAAAAACATTGTCAGAGACATGCCTAGCACTAGCCTTTAATGCTCACAAAAAAGCACAAAACCTAGTAGAAAGAATAGTAGACAGCATATCAATCACAACCCCAGAAATATACCTAAAACTAGTAGAGCACATAAGCCGAGAAGTAAGCCACGCAGCCTAGCCCACCCCAGCCAGGCTACGAACCAGCCTCACTCCCTCCTCCTCGCTGCCAGGCTCAACAAGGTCCTCAGCACCATTATAGGCTAGAAACTGCTCCCAGCTATCGTAACGGTACACATTCACACCATCATACTCGAGCACACCACCATGAACTACACCCCTATAAGGCCAGTTGACCAGGCCACCAACATCCTCTTCGAGAACAGCAATATCGACATGTACATCCACCACAGTCTTCTGGTGAGAATTATACTCAACACCAACAAACACAATGTACCTATTCCCACAATTAGGACACTCAACAGGGTTAGCTATATGAGTCTCCCTAAACTTGTCACGCCGCTCACGAGAAGTCTCAACACGGCCAACATAGAGCCCTAAAGTCAGCAACCTATAGACAGCACCGCAATAAGGACACGCAACATAGCGCACCACCACAAGCCCAGCCAAAGGCTTCCTCTGCCTCCAGAAGAGAAACACCAACGCCCCCAACCCCTAGATAGCGGCAAAACAACAGCACACCCATATACTTAGCCCGCCTGTACACATAGTCCACAAAACAAGTCAAAAACAAGTAAACACACGTTAATACACGTACACAAAATAAATAAGCACAAACCCCCCACCACACCACAAAACATCTCACACAGCCAAGTGGTCTACCCCACCTACACTCTAACGCATAGCAGGACAACACACAAGTACAGCCTTCAACTAGGCTAACACATAAACACTACTACGACAAGGTAATAGTATGGAGGCAACAATGCCAAAAAACATACTAGACCAGAAACCCCTACAGCTAGTCAAGCAAGCAATTCTCGAAGAAGCAGAAAGGCTAGGAGTAAGAGTAGAGAAGATTATACTGTTTGGTAGCCGTGCAAGAGGAGATCATAGAGAAGAAAGCGACTGGGATATACTAGTGATTGTTTCAGACAACACAAGCTCCCAGAAAACAAAACAGTTGAGAAGAAACCTATACATGAAGCTAGACATACCCATAGACATTATAACCCTGAAAAAGACATTATGGGAAAAGTACCGGCACATACCAGGGACCATAGCCTACGAAGCAGCAAAAGAGGGGCAGATAGTTGCATAAGGAAGTCGCATGTAAGTGGTTTAGAAAGGCATTGAAAGACTTGAAATGGGCCAAAATTATGCTTACCGATGGAGACCTCGACTACGCAACTTTCCACTCTCAGCAAGCAGCAGAGAAAGCTCTGAAAGCACTGCTCATTGCCCATAATCGTCGACCACCCAGAACACACAACATAAGCCAGCTACTTAACGAGCTAGAAAATGCTAGAGTAAAAACAGGCGAGATAAGACATGCTAAGATCCTAACAGACTACGCAGTAAAAGCAAGGTACCCGGATTTTGAGGAGGAAATTACAGTAGATGAAGCTGTTGAAGCCTTAAATTATGCCAAGACAGTCGTAGAATGGGTTAAGGAGAAGCTAAAGGAGATGGAGATAGAATGCTAAGCATACTCCATACAGGAACGGGAGGCCTTACCTTTACGCCCATAACCGTCTACCTTGAGCCTAGAGAGGTAGACTACGGGGTGGTGCGTGAGGCCCTAGAGGGGGCTCTAACGGCTCCTACACCAGAGCAGGCTACTAACACCTTCCTCGAAAACATCGCAGCCAAACTAACCGAGGGCTCTGACTTCACTCTCCCCGGCGGCCTAGACCCGGGGGACGTCCTCCTATCCTGCGCCCATGTAAGCCAAAGGCTCCCCGTCAAACTCAACACCAAGCACCTAGATCTCACCCTGAGACAGCTCGCCACCGCCTACGACGCCGGCACCCCACGGGACCAACACTTCGCCCTCTGCTTCGACCCGGACACCCAGCAAGCCCTCGGCCTCCCCAAACAATGCTACGGCACCTACATCGACAAGGAATACATAAACAAGGTACTGGGCACTACA
>JALTZF010000094.1 GCA_027046265.1 Pyrodictiaceae archaeon | reverse complement strand
GAATATAGGGATCAACTTTGCAGAACACCTCAACACGCAAGCTCGTACCCCTAATAGCGTCTCTTAACCTACTACAAGAAACTAGCTCAAGAACTTCTGGGCTATGCTTACTAAGCAAGGGCCTTATGAGTAATACTTCAAAAGTATTAGAATCAACACGGATACGTGCTCTCCAAGCATATACAGCGCCAAGCCGTCTTCCATCCCACAAAGTTTCAGGTATGACTATAGGCTCACAATTTGATGCAAGCTCTCTCCAGTCCACTGTAGAAACTATGTTTAATGTGCCAGGATATGGCTTGCAGCCTAGCAACTCTGAGAAAGCCTTCTCGTAGTATGGATGTGCCATGAATTTTGCGCCCACGCCAAAACCACTAATACACTTGCCCTCAACAACCACGACTTTCTCCACTGAGAGACCCCAGATGAAAGCAAGCTAGAGGCTGGAGCACAATAAGCGTGTAGCCCCACTATAGAGGCAGAGGAGACAATAATGCAACAATATAGTCAGAGGCGGCAGGCCTGCCCATCCCCACCCCCACTAGCGGGGGTGAGTTGTATGCTGTTCTAGCAGTTGGCGCGTTGATCCCTGCTCATCACTCTACTCCTTTTAACAATGCTCTTCTACCAGCCTATAGGTTTACCTGCATACTTTGCTCCAAACTATTTTTAAGCCTCTAAATGCTCCTCCCGTAAGTGTTTGTGCCTGTGTGGTGTGACTAGGTATTGGATATCAGAATTGTAGTCTTCATTGTGGCAGCTTCTATTGTTGGGGTAGTTCTCCTAGCAACTATAGGAACTCATTATGGCAAGGTTAAGCCTAGCGATAATGGCTATGAGTCTAATGGGGAACTCATATACATGACTGGATACAATAAGGATGGAGAAAGAATAGGGTTTACTGGAGGCCCACAATGGCTCTATATGCATGGCGGAAGCTGCGTAACATGTCATGGGGCGCGCGGTGAGGGAGGCATTGTCCCAATGATGTGTAGTAAGCCAACACCCGCAATAGCTTATGAAGAGCTAGTAGAGCATGGCATGACAGAGGAAGACATCAAGAAGGCGATAACCCTGGGAGTAGACGATGAAGGTGAACCTCTTGACCCTTGTATGCCTAGATGGAAGCTCAGTGAGAGGGATCTCAACGACTTAGTAGACTACCTTAAAGAGCTTAGCGAGAGAAAGGCTACATCTTGAGCCCGTTTGCCTATTAATACAAGGCTTAATGTATGTGGTTTAAGCTTAAAAAGTAGGGTTAGAGGTTGTCTGGCTCTTGACTTACTCTGGCCTAGGTGGCAAGCTTATTTCCGGGTAGCCCCTCTTCCTCTTGGCTACTATTGGCAGTAAGAGGATCACCATGCCTCCCAGTATTAATGTGCTCCCGGCATATCTTAGGGTCCTGCTTGTAGCATGCTCGCCTGGTAATGGCATCTCATAGTATATAGCTGGCTCCTCTTCGTTAAACACTATGTTCTTTGCCTGGCTTGGCAGTATTACGCGTATAGTCTCAGTGAGCTTCATCGCTTCTGAAGCTTCGTAAGTCACCATAAACACCATAGTATTGTCCTGCTGTGCTACCAGCCTTACATCCCTAGCCTCCTTAGTGACAATCCTTATGCGCCACCTATTCTCGCCCAAGTACTCTGCAACACCCATCTCAGTATACTTCACTCTAACCAAGTTATTGGCGTCATCTGCTTCTACTGATGCATTAACAATGTATGATGGCGAATTACCCCACTTCAGTTGGCGCAAGAATGTTGAGAGAGGGCTGTAGAACTGCTTGAACATTGTATAGGCTGAAGTACTCATCTTGAACACGCCTTCTACACGAGCTACACCGTTGGGTGCTATCTCTACTACCGTCTCAGCATTCACCTCAAGAGTTATCGGTGACTCCATCCACTCTGGGATACTCTGCGAGACAGCCACACTGAAGAGTAGAGGTGCAACCAATAACAGTACTATTAACAAGAGCGAGACATTCTTCACGGCTTATCCCCCTGCAACCCATTGAAATGTTTGAAGTGCGCTCTCCATAGCCTCTATCACCTCTTTAATTGGATCAATAGACATGTATAATACTGCAAAACCATAGCCTTCATGGCTAAAGTAGCGGGCTACCACTATGCCAACTTTATTACCTTGAGCAATCATATCATACGCTACTAATAGTGCTTGTTCCCCTGCAAAATTCATGCCAGGCTGCTCGGTCTGAACTCTGAACTCTACATTGCCCTGGAACCCCTGCTCTAGCATCTTCTCAATCAACATCCTCATATTTTCTGCAGGCACACCTTTAACCCATATAATGATGATGTCTACCCTAAGATTTCTTTCAGACGCCACAGCTTGCCCGCCAGTAAATCCTTGCTGGTTTATAGGTCTTATAGACGCATCCCATTTACCATTAGGGAGCTGGACTGCCCAGTAAGGCTCAACACTAGTGTTTGCAAAAACATTACCGGCACCACCACCTCCTCCGCCGCCTTGCTGTCCGCCTCCTCCTGTCTGGCCA
>JALTZF010000093.1 GCA_027046265.1 Pyrodictiaceae archaeon | reverse complement strand
ACAATTAACATATCTTCCATCCAGGCTCTGCTTCGTCGCCGACAACAACTAGAACGGGTCTTTGACCATTGTCGCACCCGGCTGCAAGTATCATTCCTTCACTTAAATATCCTCTAATCCTTTTTGGTTTTAAGTTAGCTACTACGACGACTTTCTTCCCTATGAGGTCTTCTGGCTTGTAGTACTCAGCTATACCGCTTATGATTTGGCGTTTCTCAGTGCCAAGATCAACTATGAGTCTTAATAGGCGTGTGCCGGGTATATGCTCTGCCTCAACTATCCTGCCTACGCGTAAATCCACCTTTGCAAAATCTCTTATGTCTATGATGCCTGGTTCTCCATTCATACCCTCGTTCACCCGAGAACTATTCAGTTGTGCCTCTTTGTATTGAGTTTAATGTTAGATGTTTTTGGTATTTCGCCAAAAGGGTGTAATTCAGTCTAATTGGTCTGTGTTAAATGCTTCACTCTTCGGGGCGATGGGGTACTTCAACTATTTTTTCGCCAGCAACTACCTGGTCTATGCTATGTATAGCTGCTCCAACTTCTTCTAGTATATACTTTATTTCGTTAAAGTCTATGTTGTCTCCTTCGATAACAACTGTGAGGCTAAGGGTTTCAACATCAACTTCGTTTACAGTTATATTGACAGCCTCTACGCCTTTCGCTCTTGCAAGTTCTAGTGCTACATCAACTATAGAAGGTTCTTTTAATGGTTTTAAGACGTCTAATACAAGCCTACGGAGCCCACTCAACTCTCCTACTTTCCTCCTCCATTCTTGCTTCTAAAGCAGTGTCGGGAGTTTTTCTATCTTACCTTTAGTAAGAATATGTATGGGTAAAGGATGGCATTGATAATAGGCTAACTAATTTCAACTCTGCTCACATAAGGCGTACCGGAGGTGTAACAATGAATATACAAGGTGAGGGAGTAGATCAATTAGACTTGAATATAATTAAGCTCCTCGCTAGAGACTCTCGTCTAAGCCTAAGGGCTCTAGCCAAAGAATTACGTACATCAGTATCAACTATCCACGCACGCTTAAGGAAACTTGTCTCTAAAGGTGTAATACGCCGTTTTACAGTGCTCACAGATTACAAAGCTCTGGGATATGAGATTACAGTTATCATATTAGCGCAGGTAGAGGGTGGACATATAGCTGATGTCGGTGCATTCGCTGCTAAAGATTCAAGAGTAATTCAGGTATACGATATAACAGGAGACTACGACTTATGCATCATAGCAAAGTTCAAATCAATAAGTGAACTTGATAGCTTTGTTAAACAGTTAAACAAGTTACCGTACACAAAAAGAACAGTCACAAGCCTTGTACTGCGCGTAATAAAAGAAGACCCATCATCGCCACTACTATGAGAGTACAACTTAAAATCCACGAGTGTTTAGTGTTGTCTCTCCTGGGTGACACTATGGCCTATACAGACGTGCCTAGAGCAATAGTGAAAAAGCCCAGACTCCTCCGTTATGGGGGCGCAGACCCCGGAAAACGTGAAGGCAGGGGCTTTAGTCTAGCAGAACTATCAGAGGTAGGTCTGACCCCTCAAGAAGCTAGAGCCCTGGGCTTATACGTTGATACACGCCGTAAGACTAAGTGGGAGTGGAATGTAGAAGCTTTACGCAAGTACCTAGAGGAGATAGGGTACCGCAAAGCTTAGCGAAAACCTTACCTTATCTCTAATAAGGATGTAGGCTTCTCATTGTATTCAATACATTCTCTGAAAGAGATTATTTAGAGGTAGTTTACTGTATCCTCGACTTTCATAGTTTTTCAATAATTAAAGATTAGACGTGTCTGGCATCTCGGAAAAGGACAGTATATTGACTTTCGCATCTGTACTTTACTGTCCGTCATGTTATTGATTATCATATGGGAAGGTTATTGACTGTCTTTCGGCTATTACTGGGCGGCTTACGGCGCCTGCTAGCTAGGTACTCTTTGATTCTTGGACCTAAAGGTTCACCTAGTGCTCTTTTTGTTAATCTGCAGAAACTACATTCGTCTCCTGCAGAAATAAGTCCACAATGCTTACAACGACCGATATGATTGTTCCCGCTTTTCTCTTTGTAGAATTCTATGTTCTTCTCGAGGTTCCTTATGAACATCATTTTTAGCCCTGGATGCTCTTCTTCGATCTTATTCATGAACTCTTTAACTCTATGCTCTATAGGATTCTCAGGTCTATAGGGGCACTCGTCATGCAAGAAGGGTGTCTGAGTGAGTAGGGTGTAAAGAAGAGCTTCCTTCTCAGTAACTTCGTAGAGTGGTCTAAGCCTACCAACAGCGAGGCCTTTTAGTGATTGTGTGGATGGACCTAGCTTAGATATTGCCGGAAGGTTTTGTGCTAAGAACTCCTTTAGTGTATAAGCTATTATGTCATCAGCATTATGTCCCATAGCGATATAGTCGGCTTTGAGCTCTATGGCTGCAGCATTTATGATGTATCTTTTAATTATTCCACAAACACTACATACTGGTCTCCGTACTTTTCGGGCCAACTCGTAAACGTTGAGGCCAAGGACCTC
>JALTZF010000092.1 GCA_027046265.1 Pyrodictiaceae archaeon | reverse complement strand
CTTGCAGGCTTTACATTTACAGCAGCAGGAGTAACCTTGCTAAGAGACTGGGTTATAGTTGAGAGAGCTTGTAGGCTAGAAGAATCAAAGGAAAGAGAGTAGGGAATAGGCACTAGTGGTCTCTGCAGCCTATTACCAGGTGACGTATGTTATTCGTAGCTTCTTAGACTCCTCGTCTAAGAGCCTCCAATCCTCATAGCTGAGCCTCCAGCCTACAGCGCCAGCATTATCCTCCACTTGTTCTGGCCTCTTAGCGCCAGGTATAGGCACAACGACACTGCTAGCTTTTATGAGCCAGTTTAACGCTACCTGTGCAGGGGTCTTACCGTATTTCTCGGCTACCTCACGTAGCTTAGCCGCGAAGCCTAGTAATTGCTTGTAGTTGTCTGGGTGGAATAACGGGTCTCTACTCCTAAGATCCTCTATCTTTTGTACATCCTCGAGCGTGTACTTGCCGAGTATAGCCCCTTTAGCCAGCGGGCTCCACGCTAGGAGTGTGAAGTTGTTCTCCTCCGCGTAAGGCAGGTGGGCCTCTTCTGCTGCACGCTCAACAAGGTTATACCTGACCTGTATAACCTCAATGTCGTGTCTCGCCAGACAGTAGCGTGCTGCCTCAGCAAGCTCTACAGGGTAGTCGCTTAAGCCCAGATAATTTATCTTGCCCAACTCTACAAGCCTCTCAAGAGCCCTCATATAGTTGCACGTTGGGAAGTTGTGCCAGCAAGGGGGCCAGTGGATCTGCATCAAATCAATACTCTCGACACCAAGCCTCCTAAGACTACGCTCAACAGCCCGCGGCACATCATCTGGGTGGAGAAACTCGCCGGGAATCTTAGTAGCTATCACCACATCGTCACGTTTAACGCCGAGTTCGCGAAGTGCACGGCCAAGAAACTCTTCACTCATCCTCCTACCATAAACCATTGCTGTGTCAAAGAAGTTTATGCCAACCTCAACAGCCTTAGCTACAATAGCCTTGGCGTCCTCGTACTGGGTGACACCCCAAGCCTCACTAAACTGCCAAGTGCCAAGGCCTATCCTTGATATTCTAAGTCCTGTACCGCCAAGAGTAGTGTACTCCATGGCCAAGTTTTCCACCAGTAAACCACAGTCATACCCCTGGGATAGAATAGTCTATCGGTAGACGAGAACACGGATATGGCGAGTCCACGGGTATCCAAGGATTCTCAAGCCTAAACACAGATTAATCCTTGCAACCAGAAAGCCAACGGCTAATGGGAGTAGGGGCAGGTGTCACGCAGTAATGGGCATTAACCTTGTCTTCCACGCAGACACCCGTATAACAGTGGCATCAAGTGATGATAAGTTTGAAGCAAAACTCGCAGAGGGCTTCACAAGCCTCTTCGCTAGGAGATACCTCCCAGTAGTAGGCGTAGAGAAAACGGGCAACGAGAATGGTTCGAGTAGTGCAGTCATAAAGTGGTTGCCTGGCGAGAAGTTCAGAGTACTAAACTACACCCTGGGGCTACGAGATGTATACTGGACACAGGGAGAAAAGCCTGAACCATACAAGAACGAGGCCCCAGTATTCTTTATGCTCCAAGTAGTAGCAAGGGCTTACACAAAGAATGACCTCATACTCTTCACCGACAGTGTAGCAATAAAAGACACCTCCACAAGGCGCACCCTCCTCCTACTAGGCTACCCCCACGGAGGCAAGAGCACAATAGCAGCACTAGCCCTAGCACGAGGACTAGAAGTACTCTCAACCGAGAACACAGTAGTAAAAGTAGAAGAAGACGGCACAATGACAGTGCTCGGAGGCACCAGAGTACTAGTCTACGACCCCCGGATAGTGAAGAAGTACGGGCAAGCACCACTACACCGGCCAAGAGAGGTAACAAAACACGGCTACCTAGTAGTAGACATAGATGACACCAACAAACCAAGCCCAGGCAAAGTAGACTCAATATACGTACTACACTGCTCACTATCCTCAACAGGGGCAAGCCTAGAACCAGTCTCCGGCAGAAAAATAGTCAAGACACTATGGCACTTTGCAACAGCGCAAATAAGAGGAGACGACTACTACGAGCCAGCACCACTAAACCTATCAGACAACCATACAGACCCGAAAATCACCACTAACCTCCAAAGAATAGCCAAGAAATACAAACACAAATTCTACGAAGCATACGGTGCACACAACACAGTACTAGACAAAATACTCGAAAACCACAGCTGAAACAACTATAAACCCACACACAACAAAATACAAACAACACACGGAGACAAGGAAACCCTCAGGGGCGCCGGGGTGCCCGAGCGGCCTAAGGGGCCGGCCTTGAGAGCCGGTGGGGGTATCCCCGCGCGGGTTCAAATCCCGCCCCCGGCGCCATTTATATGCCTCCTGCTGCAAACTCCTTACATCCAGTAAGAGCTTCAATCATTAATTCATGCATTATGCTCACGTATGAATGTTTATCTGATAAAACCTCATAATTAACAACTTGGTGCATGTCTTGGAGTAAATGGTTTGAAAGGTATCGGGTTTGCACTAACTGCTAGAATAGGACTGTATGCATCAACAGTTTATGGTGCTAGAAAAGTCTTCATAGTAGCATGGCCAGAACTGTTGTTGTCGGCGCAAACACTTATGTTTACACTGTAATAGTATTAGCTGGTGTTATTTACAAGGATGTAGTAGTCTCTTAGAATACCCTTTTAATCCAAGGTATCTTATCAAAATCCTTGTCATTAGAATATATCTCGTTCACTCCTAAACGTCTCATCTGCGAGGCTATAACTAGATCATCCCATAGTTTAGAGTAGTCTAACTCGTATTCTTCAGCGAGCAGTAGTGATGCCCTATAGTCTTCATAAGTTGTCTCAACTACGTCTATGTAGCCCTCATCTAGGTACTCAAGGAATTTCACCATGGCTTCTTTCCTACGTCTTCTCTCTAAGTGGGCTAGAACTTGGGACACTATTAGAGTGGAAGTATATGCCTCGTAAACTCCATTCTCCGCATCCTCAAGTATACTTAATGCTCTCCTAGAATACCTCGGATCATTCAATAAAACGTACACAAATACATTTGAATCTATAAATCTCCTAGCTGGCACAAATACTACACCAAAATGTTGTCCATAACAGTATATGCTTAACTTGTATAGGCCAATGAACTCTCAATCTCTTCTATGTTTACCTCTTCTGAACCAGCTAGACCTAGTAGATCTTTAGCCTTAATCCTTCTTACAGGCTTAAGCACTATAAAGTCGTCTTTGACCTCTACTACTAGCTCCATACCCCTTCTCAACTTTAGCCTCCTTCTTATCTCTGATGGTATAGTTATTCTTCCACGCTCATCAACTACTACCTTTATGGGCAATACTTCCTACCCACATATGTGCTACCCAACAGGCCTAGATAAGACTATTGGTGGTTTATTACTCCCTATTTTCTAATGTTCTAAGCACAAGCAAAGTAGAGGTTGCCTTTATTGCATCTAAGCTGAGTCCATCACAACGACATATCTATCGCTTAGCGTCGATACCTCATATAGGGCTCGTATGAGATAGGTGCTAGTACTGGTACTTTGTCCATCGTGCTAGGCATAGTTCCGTGTAACACTCCATGTAGCTACGTTGTTGAGCAACAGTACTGACTTAATGAGGAGGTTGAACAGCCTCTAAAGGGTGTAGTAAGACTCCTAATACAGTATTATACATGTCTGAAGACACTTTGCTAAGAACTATTACCTATGCTAAGTTCAACGCTCATGGAGTATACATAGCTATCCTCCGACAATATGCTTGCTCCTCAAGTCCTCGAGATGCTTGGATCCCAAAGTGCGTGTTTGACGTGCATCCTTGTACATTAAAAATCCTACTCTTATACCACAACTACTTACAGTTACTTATACTATTCTGACAAGTCGTAATGATGTTGTGTTTTACTATTAAAAATTCATATTATTCCATGTTACTAATCTCATTATTGTCTTAGATTAATTGGATTAAATGTTTAGGAGAAGATTAAGAGTTATGTTTCAGGCGAGAGCCTTACCAGTTTTTGCATCAAAAAGCGATATTTTTGTCCAATCAAGCTCCAAGTAGACTGTTTCTCCTGGGCTATACTTTCTTGTAGCTTTTGTCTTAACCTTAACGATAGTCTCTTCTCTGTCTTCTGGGCTTATGTTAAGGTTTAGTATTAGTTCAGAGCCCTGGGGCTCTACTACTAGTATCTTAGCCTTTATTGTGTCGGGCCCCGGCTCTTTGTGGACCTCTACGAACTCTGGCCTCATGCCAAGAAGCAGCTCCATGTCCTCTCGTAGATGCTTTGCTACTTCTGGAGGAATCTCCCTCTCTATACCAGGGCAGTGAAGATATAACTTATTATTTCTAAGATCTGTTATACACCTAATAATATTCATTGGTGGTGTACCAATGAATGTTGCTACAAAGACATGCTGTGGTCTAAGATAAATGTCTTCGGGTGTTCCTACCTGTACTATACGCCCTTTATTCATGACAGCTATCCTGTCGGCCATGCTCAATGCTTCTGCTTGGTCGTGAGTCACATAGATAGTTGTTATACCCACCTCTCTTTGCAGTCTCTTGAGCTCAGCTCTCATTTGTAATCTTAGTAGTGCATCCAAGTTGCTCAATGGTTCATCCATTAACCATACTTTTGGCCTTCTTATTAATGCCCTAGCTAAGGCCACACGCTGTTGCTGGCCACCACTGAGCTGGCCAGGTTTTCTATCTAAAAGCTCTTCTATGCGGAGGAGCTTGGCTACTTCTAAAACCTTTTTATATATCTCTTCCCTAGTTAACCCTAGCTGTTTACGTCTAATGATTAGTGGGAATGCTATATTGTCTCTGACAGTTAGGTGAGGGTAAAGAGCATAGTTTTGAAAGACCATTGCTACATCACGATCCTTGGGCTCTAGATCAGTAACATCTTTATCATCAATATACACTCTTCCTTCGTCGGGGAATTCAAGGCCAGCTATGATACGTAGTGTAGTAGTTTTACCGCAACCACTTGGCCCTAAGAGTACGAGAAATTCCTTCTCACGAACTTCTAGGTTGACGTGGTCAACAGCTACTACTTTACCAAAACGTTTGACAATATTTTTTAGATAAACCCTGGCAGTCATAATCGGACACCTCTTAACCCTTTACAGTCCAGCCAACCATCCCTTTTACATAGTATTTCTGAAGTAATGCGTAGAGGATTAGAGGCACACTCATGGTGAGTATAGAACCTGCTGATAGGAGTCCCCAATCAATGTGGTATTGACCCTTCATTGTTGCAACCTGGAGTGTTGCAACATAATTTTGTGGACTCACGAGGAATACAAGGGCGTAGAAGAAGTCACTCCAAACCCAGGTAAATTGTATAGCTGCAACACTGGCTATAGCAGGTAGGCTCATAGGTAGTACTATGCGGAAAAATATATGGAAATCACTTGCCCCATCAACTCGTGCTGCCTCCTCTATCTCTTTTGGTAATGTATCAAAGAAGTTCTTTAGGAAAAATGTGATCCATGCTAGACCCCACGAACTATGCACAAGTATTAATCCCTGAAGTTTATCATATAACCCCATTTTGTTAAGCATAAAGAAGAGAGGGATAACACTCATCTGCTGGGGCATAGCCATTATAATTAATAATGTTATAAATAGCATTGTTTTCAACGGGAAACTAAAGCGAGAGAAAACATAGGCTGCTAAGGCAGCTATGAAGAGAGGTATTACTGTTGATGGTATTGTGACTATTAACGAATTACGAAATCCTGTTTCAAGAGAATACATAGGGTCGGTCCAAGCGTCAACATAGTTCTTAAGCGTATATTGTCCTATAATGTTCCACCAACCCTTTACTACTACCTCACTAAAAGGCCTAAGAGAGACCATGGTTATACCTATGAAGGGTAGAACCCATAGAATAGCTAGGGCCCACACAACTATGTTAATTACAATATATTTTATGAGTTTTTTACCCCTTCTACGAACCACTTCTCATCACTCTCTTAATGAACCATATACCTGGAATGAGGCTTATGAGAGCTAGGATTACTGCGGTTGCTGCTGAGCGTCCATAGTCAAGAGCTCTAGCGAAGTATGTATACATTATGAGAGCCATGACATTTGTAGCGCCACCGGGGCCTCCAAGCGTCGATACAAACACTATATCAAATATTTTTAGGTCCCAAAGCATAGTCATTATAACAACCACTATAGTTGCATGCTTTAAGAGAGGAAAGACGACTTTGAAAAAGATTTGAAAACCGCTAGCTCCATCAACTTTAGCCGCTTCAATATAGCTCTTAGGAAGAGACTCTAACGCAGCAGCATAGACTGTTAAGCTAAAACCAGTCCAAAGCCAAACAGAACCAAGTATGAGGGCTATCAGTGCTGTCTGAGGATAGTTGATCCATGTACGTGAGAGCGCTTCTATGCCTAGTTTTCTGAAGAGGAGAGGTACGACACCCAAGTCTCCATCAAACATGAATCTTATAAGCAGACCTCCAACAACCATTGGTATAACCATTCCGAGAAACATTATGGACTTAACAATAGAGCTGCCAATGACATCATGTAATAGATATGCTATGCCAAGGCCAAGGAATACTACTATCGGCACATGTATGGCCACCCAAACAATATTGTGTATGAGTGCACCCCAAGGCGGTGGCTGGGCTTTAACGATATTCTCTGGTATAACAAGGGCTTTGTCAGGCGAGCGCTCAGTTATAACACCGTAATAATTGTCAAGGCCGTATCCGTGGTCTGTCTTGAAGCTTATAACAAATGTACCCATTATGGGAATGAGTACAAAAGAGAGAATTAAAGCGAGTTCAGGAAGAAGAAAAGCTAGTATGATTTTTGTCCGCTTCCTCCTCGCCAGGAGGCCCACCTCAAAGAAACTACTTTCTCTTGCCAGGTATAATGTTATTTGCTCTTACACGCTGGATGCTGCTGAGTTAACGTATCTAGTATCTGGTCGACCTTGTCCGGGTCAGCCCATAGTAGTTTTAGCTGGTCCCAGAATAGTGTTTGCCAGTCACCACCAACACTATCGTCTAAGTCTGGTAATATTGTCATACCACGCTCAGTTATCTTCTTGTAGACTGTCTGCATTGGTTTCCAAAGCTGATCGATGCTCACCTTCTTCCATGTCGGTATTTTACCAGCTGGGCCTGCTACGTGGTAAGCCTGTCCCTCTGTAGCAACAAACTTTACAAACAGCTTAGCTGCCTCCAAGTTCTTTGTAAACTTTGGTATGAAGGCATAGTCTGCACCGCCCACAACACCCTTAGAGCCTGGTAGCGGGAAGAAGTCTAGATCATTAGGATCTGGTACCCTGCCAGTTATCCATGTACCCATAAAGTATAGGGCATATTGGTTATTCCACCAAAGCTCAGCTGCTTGTGTCCACTCAATAGGCTCGCTAAAGTAGCCATTCTTTATCAATGGCACCAAGTACTTCTTGAAGATTTCTTTTACCTGTGGATCATTAAACTTCGCCTCGCAATTAATAAGCTTAAGCTGTAATTCAGGGTTGCCAAAGGTTATAAGAAAGTGCTCCACAATGTCGCTCTCAGGCCACCCTACACCGTCTCCTGTGGCTATAGGGGCCTTAATGCCAGGTATCTTCTTTATCCTATCTAGTAGCTGCATAAATTCATCCCAAGTCTTTGGCTCTTGTAGCCCATACTTTTGGAAGAATGACTTGCGATACCAGAACCCTGGCTTAAGCCACATAGTGAATGGTGCTCCGTATATCTTACCTTCATAAGTCACCTTGTCAACAATACCAGGTATGTATTCATCAGGATTTATGAGATTAGATATATCGAGCACGTATCCCTTCTTGGCCATTTCCACAATCCACCAAGCCCAAGGGGTGATAATAACGTCTGCAGGCGTTTTGCCAGCTGCAAACTGTAGTGGTGCTGTCTTAGCTATGTCCTCAGCTCTCCTAGCAATATACTCTATTTCTATGTTAGGATACTTCTTAGTGAAATTGTCTATAACTGCCTTGAAGTATTCAGCTGACTTACCACTCCAGGGCCCAATAACTACAAGTTTTACTTTTTCTGTTGGAGTAGTCTCAGCGGGAGAAGTCGTAGTTACTGTGACTGTTTTAGTTGTTGTAGCGGCCTGCTCCGCACCACTGACTGCCGAGGTTATAGTGTGAGTAACAGTTGTTGTAGTTGGAACCGTCTTAGTCACTGTCTGCTTACCAGCAGTTAAGTATGTTGCAGCAGCACCAATTATAATACCCAAGACAATAGCTCCAATCACTATAACCCAGAATGACTTGTTAGAAACCATTATTTCACCAAACACAATAAAACATCATGATACCTATTTAAATTATTCCTAATAAGTGTTTCTTACAACTTAACCCACTATAATACTATTCTAATACAGTAATATACATAAAGATATAGATAAAAAAAGTATATTTCAAATATTATTATATTTTTATCCACAGCGAAAACGTGTAAACTATGTACACTTACTATAGCCTCACAAGTTGCATATATAAATGGAATACCGAACATAATTGATTAAGGCATAGTAGTCGTATGTAAACAGTTTCATATAGCTATAACACTACTCCTCTATATAAGGTTTTCTTCTGCATCCCATGTTGACGTTATATATATATATCGGCTGAAATAGCGCTACTTCACGGGTTAGAGAGCTGTGGGGAGGGCGCCAATCTTAATTCTCTTCATAGTCTTACTAGCACTTCCCTCTCCAGCTATAGCAGCTCAAAGCACAGTGCTAGATTATGGTCCCATAGCTAGGGGGCAGCCAAGCACAAGTATAGTACAGCTGTTAAGTAGAGACAGCCTAAAACTTAGGTATGTGTGGCTTGTACTAAAGGCTAGCCAGCTCCCTGGCCTTGTAGGCTCTGATATGCGTAGCCTCCACATAGCATCATGTATAGGCGGTAAGCTCATTGAGGGAGTAGTCTATGTCTTGCCACGAGAACTAGACAAGACATTCATAGCAGAACTAAACACAACAACACTCATCCCACTATACGGCAGCACTACAATAGGAGCAGGCGACCTCCTCCTCTTACTAGTCCCTGTACCAGCAACAATAACGCCTCCTAGTATGCTACAATGTGGGTGGGGGCGCAACTATGCAATCCTCAGACTACACAACCGTATAGAGGTTCTCTTAGACGATATAGCTAAGTATAAGAAACTCATAGTAGAAAATGCCCTCCCCGATCAAAGTATACCCTTTGGGGTACGCTTCTACATATACTTCAACAAGCCAGGACAAGTCAACACGCCCCTATACCCATCACACGTTCCCAGCCTAAATCTACTAATAGAACTAGCAAGGAGGCTCAACATACAAGTAGACACTAATACTTCCACATGGTACCAAAAACTAGTATCAACACTCACATCGAGGGTGTCAAGTGTACGTGTAGGCGCTAGGCTAGAAACTGTAAAAGGATGGATAATGTCTGGAGATTACTCGCAAATAGAGGCTATAGTAAAGGAGACTGAAACCATAGAGTCGGTGACTAGTCCTACAGCAGTAAACTACATAGACGGGGGTGGTGGCGGCACACTAGAGTTTTACTGGTTTACACTCACCTTGGATAAGCAACTGCCTGGAACACCTCTTGAGCTAGGCCCCGGAGGGGTGTTACAGAGAGATACTACAATATACATTGGCCCCTACGTGGAGAGTATTGGCCTTCACTTGAAGGTAGAGAATCCTACGAGTAGTATTGCCTGTGTTAAAGCTGAGCTGTACGTGTACGGGTATGATTCTGGGAGTAGAACATATACATCGCTTATAACTAGTGTTACGAGAACATACTATATAAATCCGCGGACAAATGTGACCCTAGAACTGGCCCCGCAATCAATTCCATGGTCTGGTGAGAAGCTGGGAGTCAAGCCAGTAATAAGGAATTGTGGTACTGTAAGAATAGTATTAAGACATGCAACAATAGACTTCCTCAAATCATACCCTTCAATGCCAGTTCCAGAGCAGAGACAAGGCCTACAAATATTATCGTATGGCATTAGGTTACTATCACCATCTCTTAGCAGGATAGGACACTTAGAACTGAGTAGTCTACCAGGCCTATACTTTAGACCACAGCCACAGACAGAGGACTCCTTCTCATTTACCTTCAGCCACCCCAATGGAGTATACCTTAACTATAACTATGGCGGAGATGATGGGGCAATACTATACTTGGATCTTGCAGTACGCGGAGTCTATGGCAGTGTGAGTGGCTACATAAAAGTATACTTGAATGGCTACCAGGTACTATACAGGTCAATGACTATCCAGGCTGGTAGCTATGAAATAATTAGGCTAGACATCCCGCTCAAGCTGTATGCAGACTACTTCAAGTGGGCTGGCGGAGGAATAATAACGATAAAAGCATACTTCAACGACTACACAATAATATACATAGACTCAATGATAAAATACAACTACCTACCAGAAGTATGGGATGCAACCACGCTTACATGGTATTGGTCGCAGCGGCCATCGCCAGCGCTTAAATCTATGCTATCTGCAACTAACGGGGAAACCGTTCTCTTTGAGATCTCTTATCTCATTGAAAGACCCTATTTGAGCCCACAAGGTTCTCAAGTATTAAAATTCGGTCTTGAGGCGTCTGCTTTGGCTTCTACTTATTCGGGTATACGTAGTGGTACTGTGGTTGTAAAAGTTCCTAGTGGAATTGTTGGTGATATGCCTGTTGTTGGTTCGTATAAGCATGAAGAAGCATACTCTGTTCTGGATGAGTTGGCAGAGTATATTGGTATGGCTAATACGTTGCACCACATAATCTCCACTATTACTACAGTAATAGACTTTGTGGCTAGTGTTGGGAGGAGTGTTAATGCTGCTGTGTTTATAGCTGGTACAGTTATTGATATTGTTAAGGCTGCTAGGGGCCAGGATGCTCTTGAGGTTGCTGGTACTGAGACAATTAATGGTGTTGTATACAAGGTCTACAAGTACTCTTGGAGTGCTGGCTGGGGCGAAGATCCTAAGTGGCTGCAGATGAGGGTGTACGTAGAGGTTAGTGCTAGTAGTGAGGGTGTCTACTACGTGTATATTGGTGGTGGCGTAGAGGATTGGAGGCTAAGGGATGTGCCTGCAAAAATTGTTGTAACTTATGGGAGCTCGTATTCTCCCTATGAGCCTCAGGGATTCTATGGTAGGAGTGATATAGGGTATGGGTGAAGCCGAGTGAGGTTACGCTTAATAGTGTATGTTTTTTCGTCGTTTATCCTTGTGGCTTTGTCTCTTGCTTTCTACTCTGCTCTGTTTAGGTTTTTCATAGGAGCCTATAGTGCTGCTAGGTCTGCAGATTATCTAGTGTGGGTTCTTTACCTGCCTTCACTAGTTGTGGTTTCTGCTACTTCTATGGGCTTTATGCTTGTTATTTGTGGACTTATGCAAGAATGCAGCATGCAGGGGTACTACAGCTATTTTCTTAGAGTGTATAGGCCGGTACTCTTTACTGGTGGTGTTGGGGCTGTTTTAGGCTTATTTATGGGTGAAGCTACGAGGACTGCTGCTAGGCTGTTTGTGGTAGACCTCTTTATTGCCGCGGTCTACGTTGTGCTTGTCTTGTACTGGTTTGTTATCCGTTTGCCATTACTGCTTGCTAGTGTTATGGGCGAAGATGCTGGGAGGCTTCGAGCAATACTCTATTGGGTTCTAGCTGTATTAGTTGGTGGTTGGGGTCTCCTACCCATACGCTTGCTGGTTCTGGAGTTGCTTCCTAGCCTGAACGATTACATGTTCTATGAGCAGCTTACAGACCCACTACTAGACAAGATGCTGCGCAAGTACTTACTGAGATATGTTGACGCTGTATTCTTCCCATTATTCGTAATAGTCTCCTCTTATACCTACTACTACTTGCTGAGAAAGAGACGCTAAGCAGGCGTGAAGAGACTTAATACTCAT
>JALTZF010000091.1 GCA_027046265.1 Pyrodictiaceae archaeon | reverse complement strand
CTATATTGTAGTGTAGTTAATAAAATTACATAGGTAACTATCACCAATAATAGCGCTTGTAAGTTATGAGATGTATTGAGGGCTAGTAGCTTGAGTTAGTACTTTATACACACCCTTTGAGGCCTCCTTGGAGGTGGTTGCAGGGAGAATCAGAAGTTAATGCTCAAAGACAATGGCAAAAATGTAATGGCTCCGCGATAATCGTATATAATAAAGTCAGGATAACAAAACATAAGCATGAGCTTCTTGTAATTCAGGTAGAACCAAAGGATATTCAATGAGCGAGGATAAGTAAAGCTGGACATGGAGAGCAATAGAAACTAATAGACATTATGAAGAAAAGCTTTGACTAACACTTTTAATAGTGTTATGCAATGAATGGAGTATAGAAGAGCTTATCAAGCTCTATGAGCTAATAGTTGTCTTAACGGTGTCGCATCATTTGGTCTTGGAAGCCAGGGATGTAGCGGAATTAATAAAGAAGAATATGGTTGAGTATGGTCTCCCTTTACCAGTCGACCGTGAAAAAGTGTTTGGCCTAGTTAGAAGCCTTGGTCTGCCGAGTCGTGGTGAGTACTTCTTCTACACAGGGGGGCTATACCAGTTAGCTCCCTATATTAGGAGCATGGTGGTGCAGCTTGAGAAGCTTGAAAAGAGCGCTGTTGTAGGGATAGCTTTTAAGTTAGCTAAGAAGGCTATGAGGATAGTTGACTTGACAAAGATAGCTGTAAAACCTGATAAGAACCTCGAGAAGTACATTTATGAGGTTTTAAAGAGTATAAGTGACTTGCTAAGAGCTGCAGGCGTGAGTGTTTACTATGACCCAGAAGCTGATGAGTATAGTGGTGCGCTACTCTACGACCTCGGCTTAGTTAGGTCAGCTAAGTCTCATGGAGAAAAGATTATGAGGAAATTAAGCGAGAGAGGAGTCACAAAGATCATTACAATAGACCCACACACTACACACATGATAAGAACAGTATATCGTGATCTTCTTGGAGAGACGGGAATAGAGGTAAGAACTTACATTGAAGTACTTGCAGAGAACATTGACAGACTCAACTTTATAAGTGCCGAGCCTATTAGCGTGGTTATACATGATCCATGCATATATGCTAGGTTTGAAGATGTGATTGAGCAACCTAGGCGGCTTCTTGAAGCTGCAGGGTATAAGGTATTAGAACCGAAAAGGTCGCGCCAGCTCACATATTGTTGTGGCGGTCCAATAGAGTCACTAGCCCCAGATCTTTCAAAGAGGATTGCAGAGAATAGAGTTAATGAGTTAAGTAGCTACGCTAAATTAGTGGTAACACTTTGCCCTATATGCTTCTTGAATCTCTCTGCTGTATCTAAGCCCGGTGTAAGAGTTGAGGATATATCAATACTCCTTGCACGGAGGCTTGCAAGAAAATGACCGAAGTTATAACATATAAGAAGGCTATTGAAGAGATACTTAAAGGACTTAAAGACGAAGAATTTCAACGCGGATTGCAGACAAGTGTAGGCAATGCTGAAGGCAAACACATAAAGACCCTTGAAGCCTATCCTGGGTTAAGAGAACTCGCTAAGATGGTTGAGGACGCAAAACAGAAAGTTATAAACAATATTGATTACTATATAGACTTAGCAGTTGAATCGTTAAAGAAGATCAATGCAGAGCCCTATGTAGCCTCAGATGCTACTGAAGCCAGAGAGGTCGTAGGCAGGATAGTGGGTAAAGGAAAGATAGTCATATTCTCTAAGAGCATGGTAGCAGAGGAGCTAGGACTACAGAGACACCTAGAGAAGTTAGGTAATGAGGTTTGGGAGACTGATACCGGTGAGTTCCTCATAAGGCTCGCAGGAACAAAACCTATGCATACAACAGCGCCTGCAATACATTTGTCAAGAGGGAGGATAGTAAAGCTGCTAAGAGAGAAGGTAGGAATAAAGCTCCCAGCAAATGCTTCTCATGAAGAGATAGTAGCAGCGATACGAGGATTCCTTAGAGAGAAAATGGTCAAGGCTGATGTAGGCATTAGTGGGGCTAATGCGCTTGCGGCTGATACAGGATCAATTGTCCTAGTAGAGAACGAGAGCAATATCAGGCTTGTGACTAGCCTACCGCCCGTGCATATAGCTATAGTTGGTATCGAGAAGATCTACCCAAGTCTAACCATAGCTCTTGCTGCAGCTATAGTCCAGGCAGCATGGGCAGGACTTTATCCTCCAACATACTTAAACGTGATAAGTGGCCCTAGCTCTACGGCAGACATTGAAAGAAAGAGAGTCTATGGAGCACATGGCCCCCAAAAAGTCTATGTTATACTAGTAGACAATGGCCGCCGTGGCGCAGCTAGACACTCTGTGTTGAAAGGGCAGTTAAAGTGCATAAAGTGTGGGAGGTGTCAATGGGAGTGCCCGGTATGGCAGCAAACAGCTAATCTCTGGGGTGGCCCAGTATACGGTGGCCCTATGGGTATGGGCTGGACAGCGATAACTCTAGGCATTAAAGAGGCTTCTGAGCTGAGTATGCTCTGCTTAAATTGTGGTCGTTGCGACCAGGTATGCCCAGTCCATGTACCCTTAACAAGTATTATACACTGGCTAAAACAACAGTACATGGGTGAACAGTGAGAA
>JALTZF010000090.1 GCA_027046265.1 Pyrodictiaceae archaeon | reverse complement strand
AAAGGATCCACGTATAGCTAAGGGTCTCAGTTTTATTCTTGGTCTTGCAGGAGTAATTGGTAGCTGTGTTTTAGAAGACAAAGACTAGCTAGATACTTGAAGCCCTATACTTGCACTGTAAATCTTTAATTGTACTTACAACTAACTCTATTACGGTGAATATTGGCTGGCAAACTGCTATTGCTAAGAGTATATCTGGATACTGGTAGTCTGGCGGGGGGAGGCTACTACTCTCCTCTCCATACTAGTGAGGAGTGTGCAACTCTAATACCAGTACCAGAAACTGAGACAAAGTCAAAATTGGACTTTATAGATCCTGACAAGGTTGTAGATCCTTGTACACGTATGCCACTACGCAAGTACCAGCCATGGGAGCAATCTTGGCTTTTACACAATGATCCGCGACTCGACCTTGGCTTCTACACAGGATACTACGCTCCTCGTGGCAGGTTGCCTCGCCGTCCTGGGCATCGGCTTGTTAGAGACGACATACTAGGGTTTATTGCTGGCTTAGCAGTTTACCCAAGCGGCTTTTGGGGTAAGTGGAAACGTTTACAAGACATACGTAGGGCCTTTAAGAATGCTGTTAACAGTGGGCTTGCAGGCATATATCTTGTAGGATTCATTGTTGTCAAAGCTGTAGTAAATATTGAGTCGGTAGGTTGGAATAAGGCACTAGAAATGTTTCCACAACTATCACAAAGCCCCCATTACATTCGAAAATACGACCATCCCGTAGCGGTTATTGGCGAAGGATATATTGTTAAGCCGCCTGTGAAGCTTACAGAGCCTAGCCATGGACTTGCCCGTATGAGGCCGAACAGCTTCCTCAAGCGCCTAATAGGAGATGACGCTGCAATAGCGCTTGCACAGTCTAACTACAGGAGATCGAGGATTGTACGCATAGGGAGGGTATGGAAGCTTATTGACACACTTAAGGAAGAGGGTCATAATATAGAAAGAATGAATCCTTCCCAACAAGTATAAGATTAATTCTTTAATATTAATTGGGAATATGTAGAGCTTTCTTGGAGGATATTTATGCTTGTAGCTGGTGTTGATGGAGGTGCAACTTCGACTAAGACCGTTGTGTTAGACGTTGACTCTGGCGGAGTTTGGGCAGGCCAGTCAGGCCCCTCAAATCCTATTAATGTAGGTGTTGTGAGTGCTGGTACTAATATAAGACAAGCGCTTGAGGATGCAGTGAAACGTGCTGGGTACAAGGTATCAGACATAACACTGATAGTAGCAGGTTTAGCAGGTCTTGATAGCCGCGTGGTCTATAAGCACTTGGCTCCACACATAGTGGCTTCAAGTGGTCTAGGTGAGAGGCTGTACCTTGAGCATGACGCTCATATTGCATGGCTATATGCTACTCGAGGCGGCGAGGGGGTGCTAGTTGTCGCGGGGACCGGAAGCATAGCATATAGCGCATATGGAGGTAAACGGTTCATAGCTGGTAACCGGGGTTGGCTCTTAGGCGATGAGGGTAGCGGTTTTTGGGTTGCACGTAAGGCTCTAAGAAGGCTCTTAAGGGCTCTAGATGGGCGTAGTAGTCATGACTGTCTGACGCGGAGCCTCAAGGCTAAGCTTGGTGTATCAGACTCTGATGAGTTGATGTATTGGTTCTACTTAACTCGAGGCCGCATAGAGAGTATTGCAGCAGTAGCTAAGCACGTTGTAGATGCTGCTGAAGAAGGTTGTAATGCGGCTAAAGAAATTCTCCAAGAGGGTGCACGGCTGCTTGCTGAGGCAACTATAGTTGTAGCAGAGAGAACAGGTTCTAAGACAATATATATTGTTGGTGGTATGTTTAACAGTAAAGTCTTCCTTGAAGCATTCAGCAAGACAATTAAGGCTGCAGGACTCCAAGTACGGGAGACTATAGTGTATGCTGTGCTTGGCGCATTATACCTTGCCCTACGCCGTGCAGGCTTTAGAGACAGGGAAGCCTGGCGGATAGTTGATTCTCCTAATGTTACTGAAACAGCTAAAAGACTCTATACAGCATGAGTATGGGTGTGCTTGTTGCAGTATAGAATACTAGTTCTCCTTATTAGTGAGGAACACCACAATAATTGTTTGGTTAAACATGTATGAGTAAGATTAAACCATCAACTTGTAATTAGCAAAGCTATGACAGCTTCGCCTACATTGATGCGATTCTCTGTTTCTATAATTATCAAGCCCTAGCAAAGCCTTACATACTCCTTTTAGTAGCTATAACTATATACTGTAAAGAAGCTTACAAGAGCAGTTGACAACTCTGGAGTGCTCTTAGCTTCTGCTCCTATGAATTCAGCTTCTACAACAGAGTAAAGAGTAGCTACAGCAAAAGCTGCAATACCTGCTCTTACAATACTACTAGTTTGAACAATGCTGGCTTCATCGAATACAATACCGTAGGCGGTAAGGACGATAAGTGATTAGAATTGAGAGAAGTGGCCTAGTATTACTGCGATAAACGGAGCTAGGACACCATACATAGCATAAAACTTAGTGCTCCACAATTATATATACCTGTAATTGAGACTAGAAGGGCAGAACCCTTCTTTCCACATATGTCCTAGTAAAGACATCTAAGCCAAAGATAAGGAGTAACACACTCATAGCCAGCAATAAGAAGCCATAGAGGCTAGCCATTAAGG
>JALTZF010000089.1 GCA_027046265.1 Pyrodictiaceae archaeon | reverse complement strand
CGCCGCATAGCTGTAGCAGGTAAGGCTGTTACCTTTGATGCAGGAGGCCTTGACCTCAAGTCCCCACAAGCAATGTATGATATGAAGTTCGACAAGAGTGGGGGCGCGGCTGCACTTGCAGTAGCAACTGCTGCAGCGTCACTAAAGCTGCCAGTGAGTCTTACAGTCCTTGTCCCGGCTGTTGAGAATTTGCCAAGTGGGTCAAGCTATAAGCCTCTTGACGTCATACGCATGTATAATGGGTTAACAGTCGAAGTCGGGAATACTGATGCAGAGGGCCGTATCATACTTGCTGACGCACTAGCCTATGCCGTAGACAAGTACAAGCCAGACATGATAATCGACCTTGCAACACTTACTGGAGCAGCAGTGGTAGCTCTTGGAAACCATGCAGCTGCATTAATGGGTAACAACGAAGAACTCCTCAAGGCGGTCGAGAGAGCAGCATGGCTTGCAGGAGAACCAGCATGGAGATTACCTATGTGGCCTATCTATGCTAAACAGCTAGAGTCGAAAGTCGCTGATACAAGCAACGTAGGAGGCAGACCTGCCGGCGCCATAACGGCGGCAAAGTTCCTTGAGAAGTTTGTGGGCGACACGCCTTGGGCACACCTAGACATAGCTGGTACTGCATGGGTGCAAGATAAGGGTCCATCCAAGCCGTATTATGGGCAGGGAGGGGCTACAGGCTGGGGTGTAAGAACAATAATAGAACTGATAAGAGGACATGTCTTGAACAGATAAAACGGTTTCTCTGCTTCCAAGGTTTCGTTTTAGGATAGTAGAGTTTTTGCTAGTGCACCATAAACTTTTGCTACATTTACTAGCTCACTTATGGGAGCATATTCATCTGGCATATGCGCAACCTCGAGCGCGCCAGGCCCATAAGTTAAAGCTGCAATACCTCTCTCCTGGTAATAGCGTGTATCTAGCCCTCCAATACATATTGTTCTTGCTGGCTCTACTCCTAGCACTCCTCTTACGACACTTACTAGCTTCTCGACAAATGGGTGTTTGGGATCTAGCCATGTCGCTGACGCCTTGCCTTGGACTTCGACTTCGACTCTAAACCCTTCACTAAAAACGTCTGTGTCTTTTGCAGCTCTCATAACGGCTTCTTTTAATTCCTGAGCCACGTCATCTGGCTGCTCGCCCGGAATAAGCCTCCTATCAAGACTGAACTCGTAGTAGCCAGGAACAATATTCGTCTTAGCGCCACCATGAACTTCCCCACCCATAGTCAGTGTTGGATGGGCAGCCCTGGGATCATCCATGGGCAGGTCCGTCTTCCTCTCTTTAAGCCTTGGTATGTAGTTTCTTCTTAGCCATACAGCTATCTCAGACATAGCTTCAAAAGCATTTCTACCGAGCCAAGGTGCTGAGCCATGTGCTTGCTTACCGTATATTTTAACAAGTGCCCACACAGCACCACGACTCCCTATCCATATCCTCGACGATGTTGTTGGTTCAGCAACAATAACGTAGTCAGGTCTTGCAAGTCCTTTCTCCAACATATAGAGAACACCAGTTTCTCCGCCGACCTCTTCGTCGGGGGTGAATGCCAGCTCTATGCTCCCCTTCTCTGGCCTCCACCCCTCGTCTACAAGCGCCTTAACGGCAGCTATAACTGCTGCAATGCCCCCCTTCATATCAGATGATCCTCTACCATAGATCTTACCATCCTTAATTACTGGCTTAAAGGGGTCAACACTCCATCCCTGCCCTGGAGGCACAACATCATAGTGGCCATTGAAGTGTAATACTGGTCTTCCAGATCCTAGTCTAGCTATTACTATAAACCGTGGGTAGCCTTTAGCCCAGGGATAATGCTTCACGACAATGTCATCAGGAACTCGTATAATCTCTATTGACAAGCCTAGATCGCTCAAAACCCTCTCCAGAACTGAGGTCATCTCTTCATATTTCTCGCCTGGAGGATTCACTGTAGGAACTGAAATAAGCTCTTTCAACACGTTAACAAGATAGTCCACGTCAATTCTGACAGCTTGTTGGTTCAAGACTTTCTCACCTAACACGAGGAAAAGGGTACTCGTCTTATAGTGCTTTATCGGGGACACTTAGCCTTATCGTTTGAAGCTTTTTAGGGTACAAAACTTGGAACTTACACAAATAATCTAGGAGGCTAGAAGCACAGATGGAAGAGAGGTAGGAGGTGGCCCATAAGTGGCGGATCCGCGAGACCACGAACTCGTGCGTGCACATGTACGCATCTATGGCATCGTTCAAGGTGTGTTCTTTAGAGCTAACATGAAAAGAGTAGCTACCCTTCATGGAGTACGTGGGTGGGTACGCAACGTACTGGATGGAAGTGTAGAAGCTGTTCTCGAAGGGAAACGAAAGGATGTAGAAGAGGTGATCAAGTGGGCGTTACGCGGCCCACCAGCAGCTCGTGTAGAACGCCTAATAGTCGAGTTTGAGCCCTATAAGGGTGAGTACACATCGTTTGACATACGTTACGGCTAAACGACCAGGAAGGAGATTCAAAAGTGGGGATGACTGTCCTCCCCGTGAAGCCGAGTCCTCTTTAACTCGTGAGGAGAGGGTGAGCTGGAAGGACCCCTACTCAGTGCCGAGTTTAACTTAGAGGGTTAGTTAGGTGTTTCTCCAGCTCGTCTTCAGCTCTCTGCCGATACGTGTGTAGCGTTATCCTTCGACGGAGCAGTGATTGCGGGTCTGTGAATGGCCATGAATGGTGCTTCTTCGCCGGATCTCAACGCCTCAAGTACGCGCCTCCCGTATATTGTGAGTGTGTATATCTTGTAGCTCCCGCGACTGTATACTTGCTCTACGAGGCCAAGGGCTTCTAAGCATTGAAAAGCAGCTAACACGAGGTATCTTGGGAGGCCAGTCTCTACTACTACGTCGCCAGGGCTTACATACTCTTTTGAGGCTAGCGCTTCTAGTATCTCTACGAGTCTTTCACGACTCTCTGCGGACTTAGCCACGGCAAACCCCACTAAGCTTCATTACTGTAGTAGGATCGCTGAATTAAGGTGTGGGCCTCGTAACACCTCTCCTTGCACAGTACGAGGGGAAACCAGGAGATTCTTGCTGTATGATAAGCTCTTATTAATTAAGATAATCAATAATGTGAAGTGGTGCTAGCTGTGTTGCCCTGGTTTATGCCTATGGTACTAACACTTCCATGTAATAGAGAGGCTGCTATCGCTAGTCTCAGGGCGGCAATTGCCTCTGCCAAGAAGGCTGTTATCCTACAAGCAGTCATCGCCATAATGCTCGTCGCCGTTTTTGCCGCTGTTCTCACACAGTTCAGCCAGATGGCGCCAATATTCCCTGGGTTTATGAGCGTGTTTATTGTAGTGTTCTTGCTGTTTGTACTACTAATACCAGTAATGGGTTATCTCCAGCTTAAGCCTTGGATAGCATATCTAGAAGAGCTCGTGGAGGGTCTCAGAACTGGTAGAATAAAAATTGAGGATGTATGCGGTGTACCCATAACGTTTGGGCGTAGGGGGGCTTGGTGAGCAACTAAAAAGCTTGTAGGCCTAGGGCTCGAGCCTTAGTACCAGCTTGCTATTTTCAACAGTCCAAGCACGCCCCTCCTCAGGGGGTTTATTCTCTACTACTATCTCTTTGACTCTAACCTCTCTAGCTATGTAGTCTCTGTGCTCCTCTAATGCTTTGAGGAGAAAGCCTTCAGCGTAGACTACCAGCCTCGTTGCCACATGGTCAACTGGTAAATCAAGTTCCTTGCGTAGCACTTGTGCGCGACGTATTATCTCTCGTGCTAAGCCCTCAAGGAGGGTCTCCTCGTCCAGCCTTGCCACCACGTAGGCCTTGAGTGGACCTACAGTAATCTCTTCAGCCTCAACAGCCCAGTCTGGCTCCTTATCTACTACTTCGACGTACTTTATATTGGCGTGACGTGCTAGTACAGATGTAGCCTTCTTGAGGGCCTCTAGTGGCGGGGCCTTAGACGCGTCAGCGACCAGTATCGCTGCACGCGGTAGCGGCCATCTGCGCTTAAGTTTTCTCTCAGTTCGAAGAGCTAGAACTTTCTCGGCAACTTCTAGCAGTAGGTTTGCTGCACGCCAAGTATCTTCGTCGAGTAGCTCCTTGGGTAAACTGGGCCACTCTTCAAGGTGTATAGTGAGCTTAGCGTTCTCTTCATACTTCTTCACGAAGACTTGGTATAGGTACTCTGATAGGAATGGCGTGAAGGGTGCCAGGAGGAGTATTGATGACTTGAGTACTGTGTAGAGTGTTGCATAGGCTGCATCCTTGCTTTTAGTCATTTCCTCCTCCCAGACTCTTGGCCTTATAAGAGGTATGTAAACATGACTCACCTTGTCTACTATAAAGTCTACTAGTGCCCTAACAGCTTGATGAGGTTCATCGTCGTCTATGGCCTTGCTAACAGTCTTTATTGTATTAGCAAGTTCGTACAGTATCCATAAGTCTTCAACTTCTAGTTGTTCCCTAGTAAAGTTGTGTGGGCGCCATTTGTCTAGCTCCATGTAAGTGTCAGCGAACTTCACAGTATTCCATAACGTGTTTAGGTAGCCCTCGTACCTCTTGAGTTCGTCTGGATCAAAGTTTATACTATCCCACGGCGCTCTGCTCAGCAAGAATATCCTCATGGGGTCAGCGCCGTGCCTCTCCATCCAGTCATAAGCCCATATCACATTGCCCTTACTCTTGCTCATTTTCTTCCCTTCCTTATCGAGGACGTGTCCTTGGAGGAGTACTTCGCGGAATGGGGTCCTGCCATGCCATATTACCCCTGTTACTAGTAGCGTATAGAACCATCCTCTCGTCTGGTCGGCAGCCTCTGTTATCCACTTGTACGGGTAGAGTTTATCCCATAAACTGAGCCACTCGTACTGCTTCAATGCTGCTGTATGTGCGACGCCACTATCCATCCACACATCCACAACAAAAGGCTCTCTTCTCATTTCGCCGCCGCACTTGGGGCATCTTAGGACTACTCTGTCCACATGTGGGCGGTGAGGATCCTCTGGGACAGATCCTGGGTCAACAGCGTACTTCCTCAGCTCGTCAAGGCTTCCCACGACGAGTATGTCTCCACACTTACTACACCGCCACACGGGCAGAGGAGTACCCCAATAACGTTCTCTACTTATACACCAGTCTCTAGCGTTTACAACCCAATCCTCCATCCTTTTCTCAGCCCATACTGGAGCCCAGCGTATGGACCGTACCTCCTCGACTAGCTTGTCTCTCACAGCGCTTGCACGTATAAACCATTGCCTTGATGCATAATAGAATAGTCTTGTGCCACAACGCCAGCAGAACGGGTACTCGTGCTTGACTGTTCCAGCATACGCCACTAATCCCTTCCTCTTTAGTATTTCTACGACTCTTCTGCTGGCCTCCTCAAACCATAGACCCCTAAATACACCTGCTCTCTCACCAAAATACCCATCTATCTGCAAAGGAGTATAGACCATCAATCCGTGTTGCTGGGCTAACTCAAAGTCCTCAGGACCATGCGCGGGCGCTGCATGCACTACCCCTGTACCTTCATCCATGGTCACCCATTCGGCCGCCAGAACCGTATGGTGTGGTTCACGGTGCTCTCTATGATAGGGTACCTCATCAAGTAATGGATGCAGATACTTGAGCCCCACGAGTTCTCTGCCCGTTTTCTTCTCAACCACCCGGTACTCCTCTAATCCCACCTCTCTAACGAATTCCTCTAACCTCTTCTCTGCAAGTATCCACGTCTCACCGCCGACCTTGATGTAGACGTATACCTCGTCTGGATGGACTACAGCAGCCTCGTTAGCTATTATAGTCCAAGGCGTTGTGGTCCACGCTATAAGGTAAACCTTATCGTCTCCTAGCAGGGGAAGCTTGAAATAGAGACTCGGATCTTCCACTTCTTCATAGCCCTGCGCTACCTCATGGCTGCTAAGCGCTGTGCCGCACCTCGGGCAGCGTGGGACTACTCGCAAACCCTCATATAATAGGCCTTGCTCAGCAGTCTTCTTTATAAATGACCAGGTAGCTTCAATGTACTTGGGATCACGGGTCTGATATGCATACTCATAATCTAGCCAGAGCCCTAGTCTCTTACTAGCCCTAACCCAATGGTCAAGATAATAGTCTACGAGCCTCTTACACTCCTCTATGAATTTATCGACACCATAAGCCTCTATGTCCTTCTTAGACTTAAAACCAAGCTTCTTCTCTACCTCAAGCTCTACTGGGAGCCCCTGTGTATCCCAGCCAGCTTGGTCCCAAACTCTATAACCTCGCATGCGTGCATATCGAAGCTTCAAGTCTTTTAGCGTCCTACCACGCGCATGACCAACATGCATGAACCCGTTAGCTGTTGGCGGCCCTTCGAGAAATGCAAAGAGTGGCGCGCGTTCTCTTTTGTCCCAAGTCTCCCTCTTCACAACACGATAGACATTGTTCTCTTCCCAGAACTGGAGAACCCACTTCTCTACTTTGAGAGGATTATATCTATCTCCAAGTCCTGCTTTTTGTTCGGATAATAGTCATCACCAGTATTATGTGCGGAGAATTCATTCTAGGCTAAAAACGTGTCGCCCATATATTAGGCTACCCGGTTATTAGAGAGCTATAAACCTACATTACAATATCTCCCAGTCTTAGGGGGATGTACACGGGTGAGAGGAGTGGTTAAGCGCGATGAGGACATCGGGCAGGAGGTTCTCGAGGGACTCCAGGATATCCTCGGCAAACTGGGTTGTCCAGGTTATGCACACGCGCCGCACACGGCTGACGTGCTTATTGTCGCACGTGGCCAGACACTTGAAGAAGCTTTTGAGAAAGCAGCTCTAGGAGTTTACGAGGTCATAACTGATACTAGCAAAGTTGAACCTAAGGAGGTGAGGCTTGTTGAGGACACGGGAATGGACATATACCAGTTATTGTATAGGTGGATAGAAGATCTCCTCTACTATACTGATAGCGAGGGCCTAGTATTCTCGAAATTTAAAGTAGAAGAGATAAGCAGAAGAGGGCAAGGAGAGAACTCAGAATACTACATTAGAGCTAGGGCTTGGGGCGAGAAATTCGACGCAAACAAGCATGAGCACAGAACTATAGTCAAAGCAATGACATATGCCATGATGGATATAATCAAGGAAAATGGATGTTGGCGTGTGCAATTCGTTGTAGACATCTAGCGTGCAGTATATTAACACTTGTCTGCATTTATGTCCGCTACTAGGAAGACTCAAGGGGTAGAAAGTTAATCCTCAGACACGATTTCCATGTTAGATGTTATTACACCACCTACTTTGCTCTGTCTTGGAGAGGTGGTATGTGAAAATGAGTACACGTGTACCACTCGAAAAGGTAGGCAGCTATGAATGGATGATACCTAAAGGCGCAAAGCACTGTATGAAAGTCCCAGCTATAATCTTCGCTGACGAGCTACTACTTGAGAAGATGAAGACCGATCTAACCTTGGTACAGGCAGCCAATGTTGCATGTCTGCAAGGCATACAAAAGTACAGCCTTGTAATGCCAGACGGTCATCAAGGTTACGGGTTCCCTATAGGCGGCGTTGCTGCCATGGATCCAGAGGAAAACGGAGTCATAAGTCCTGGAGGCGTAGGCTACGACATAAACTGCGGCGTGAGAGTTATAAGGACAAATCTGGACATTAATGATGTAAAGCCGAGGCTACGTGAACTCATAGACGAACTCTTTAGAAACATACCAAGCGGGCTTGGAAGCACAGGAAAGCTTAGAATCAGTATACAAGAGCTAGACCGGGTACTCAATGAGGGTGTTGAATGGGCATACGAGAGAGGGTATGCCTGGCCCGACGATCTAGACCACATAGAGGAGAGGGGTAGCTGGAAGCTAGCTGACGCAAGTAAGGTAAGCAGAAGAGCTAAGCAGAGAGGAGCACAGCAATTAGGAACGCTCGGCAGCGGAAACCACTTCCTTGAAGTCCAGGTTGTCGAGAAGATATACAATCCAGACATAGCAAAAGTTATGGGGATAACCCATGAGGGCCAGATACTAGTAATGATACACACAGGTAGCCGCGGTCTAGGCCACCAGGTTGCAAGCGACTACCTTATGATAATGGAGAGAGCTATGAGGAAGTACGGTATAAGACCTCCCGACCGTGAACTCGCAGCTGTACCCTTCCACAGCAGGGAAGGCCAGGATTATACTGGTGCAATGGCTGCAGCAGCAAACTTTGCCTGGACTAATAGACAACTAATAACTTACTGGACCCGAGAGAGCTTCAAACGAGTCTTCCATACTGATCCAGACAAGCTAGACATGCACATAATCTATGATGTTGCACACAACATTGCTAAGGTAGAAGAACACAACGTTGATGGTAAGAGGAAGACCCTTATAGTACACAGGAAGGGAGCCACACGCGCCTTCCCACCAGGCCACCCACAAATACCTAGGGACTACCAGTCTATAGGACAACCAGTACTCATACCTGGAAGCATGGGTACAGCGAGCTACATACTAGTTGGCATACCGTCTGGTGCAAGGACATGGTACACGGCACCCCATGGGGCTGGCCGCTGGATGAGCCGTGCAGCAGCAAAGAGGAGCAAGAGCTATCACCAAGTAATAGCTGAACTAGAGCGTAAAGGCATACTAATAAGGGCAAGTGACCGTGCAACAGTCGTTGAGGAAATGCCTGAGGCCTACAAGGACGTTGATAGAGTAGCATTTGTTGCTGACAAAGTTGGCATTGCACGAATGGTTGTTAAGCTAAGACCTATTGCTGTCACAAAAGGCTAATATTGAGAGAATGTATAAGATAAAAATAAATATGTTTTTAACTTATGGGAAGCAGCATGATTCTACTCAGCGTATTTTACTATATTAATTTCCTTGCAACATATACATAAGAATTCGTTGTAAATCCTCTCCCTGCAGCGTGCAGTAATATCTTTGTGTTTCTTAGATCCCAACCAAACCTTTCATTGAAAAGCTTTTCATCAGCATAAGCGGCTACGACATCACCAACAACCAAGTAAACGTCTTCAGCCACATCGCCATAAATCTTGTATACTCTTGACTCAATGACGCCTATAGGTCTAGGTCTTTCTATTCTTGGAATACCCGTGGCTGGATTTTTGGAAACCTTAGCACCAAGGAGAGATAGTTTGTCAGTGTCTTTACCGCTAATTGTGCCAGCACTATATACGAAGTCTCTCTCATTAACTGTATAGACATTTACGCTGAAAACCCCAGAGTCTACTATGAGCTTAGCAGTGTAAGATTCCTTATCGAGAGCAACGACGATTCTGGGAGGTTCTTCGCTTAATGGCATAACCCAGCTAGCTGCCATAAAGTTTGTCTTGCCATTAGCTTCAGCCACTATAATATATGCTGGTCGAGGATGGAGTATGTAGTACCATGAATCTCTTACGTCAACATATCCCTGCGGCGTACTCAAGAAGTTTACACCCTAAGTACTCTCCTAGTTTTCTATAACAACATATACGTATTAGTGTAAATAAGCAATGATACAAGTAGCTTACGTATGTGATTACCAGATAACCTTATGCGCCCTCGGCTATTAATCTACAATACTAGTCTGGGTTTAAGGTTTGGCGTGGACACTAATCATTGCAGATATTCATGGCAATATAGATGCATTAAATGCCGTGCTTAAGAGTGTTGGGAGATTCGATAATGTCATAGTGTTAGGAGACTTAGTAGATTATGGCCCTGCACCAGGAGAAGTAATAGATACTGTGAAGAGTCTTGGAGGTGTTGTAGTAAGAGGCAATCATGACCACGCTGTGGCTTATGGAGTAGATTGTCGCTGCGGCCAGGAACTGCATGAACTCAGTGTATGGTTTAGAGAAAATGTGACAATGCAGCTCTTATCGAGAACAGATAGAGAATACCTAGGAAAATTACCTTTAAAAACATCGATGACAGTGTACCCAGACACGAATATGGTAGTAGTCCATGGTAGTCCGTCAAATCCATTGTATGGTTATTTATATCATTGGTTACCAGATGAAGAGATTAAAGCATTATTAAAAGTTAATATTAGGCTTACACTCTATCCGGGTAACTCAAGAAAAAATGCACAGAGTCCAGACAGTAGAAGTAGACACATAAAATATGTGGTTCATGGCCATACACACTATCAGGGGTTAAGAATAGCTAAAGGAACATTTTTAATTAATCCTGGCAGTGTTGGACAGCCACGTGATGCTGATCCCCGGGCTGCTTATGCACTAGTAGACTTCGAAAATTCTATCATTACATTTGGCCGCGTAAAATACGATGTAGAAAAGACCTTGAAGAGGCTTAACGAGTTCAAGATACCAGAGCCTTACCTCATAATACTTAAGACACTACTTGTTACTGGGAGACTACCTTGACTTCTTCCTCATTTTGGGTTGGTAGAAATCTCATGAAGGAAATATTATTGCACCCTAATGCTAGTCTGTCGATAACATGAGTTATAGAGGAACTGGGGATATCATGCAGCTACGTAGGTACGAGACCCTTTTTTCTAAGGCGATAGGAGGCGATGAAGCTAGAGAGCTCAGAAAGCCAGAGACAACTGACATAGTAAACCGTGTTGGGGCGATAACTCCAAACAGAATATTCATAAATAATTACCCCATGGGGAACCCTTTAGCCGTGTTCAATCCGTCGCTACTAATACGTGATACAACAGAGATCATACTCTATGCAAGGATCATCACTGGATACTACAAGTATGTATCCGCTATAGCTGAAATAAAGATTTTCTATGACGACATAGAGCGCAGAACTATAAGCATGAACTACTACTCCGGACGCATAGTGGTAGCTCCTTCAACAAAGTATGACTTCTGGGGTACAGAGGATCCTAGAGTCTACACTATAGATGACAAGCTCTACATGACCTACACTGGCAGAACCAAGTACTACTTTGATGTTGATAGGACAGAGAGAACACTACCCGTGACAGCTCTTCGGACACAGCAAAATGAATGGGTAAAAGCGTTTGTCATGGTTTTGCCTCCTGGTCTCCGAGAGCATGTTATAAC
The DNA here is from genome assembly GCA_027046265.1 of Pyrodictiaceae archaeon. Classification (GTDB taxonomy): domain Archaea; phylum Thermoproteota; class Thermoprotei_A; order Sulfolobales; family Pyrodictiaceae; genus QNYQ01. The sequence goes on along the minus strand of JALTZF010000089.1, from coordinate 31,510 downwards.
GGACAAAAACGCGTTTCTTGTAAGGATAGGTAATGACTACCTGTTCTTCCATAGACTTCACATGGACGACGAAGAATTCTACCTTGTTGTAAGTAAGGTGGACAGAAAAGAGATTATTGAGAGCGAGAAAGAAGCCCTTGAAACGGGTAAACCCAAAGAGATTATAGTTGGTTCAACAACACTAGTAATGAACCACGCTTATTTCGAGCAAAAACTTGGATGGGCTACACCACCAATAAAAATTAGTACTAATGAACTCCTCGTTTTCGTGCATGGCGTCGACAACGATATGGGTGTCTACAGGCTTCTTGGAATGCTACTAGAGTATAGTAGAACTGACGGTGTCATAGTCAAGGCAGTAACACCGACATACATTATGGAGCCTAGAACTATGTATGAACTCTACGGCGACAGGCCATATACAATATTTCCTTGTGGCATAGCCATACTTAGTAAGAAAACATTGTTGTTAAGCTATGGGGCTGCAGACTACGCTTCCGGGCTGGGCCTGCTGAACCTCGATGACCTATTTCGGCTCCTGGACAAGGGCAGAATATACTAGTATCTTATTTGCTATTTACTATTCTGTTAGTTCCCATCTTATTTTCTCGGCTCTTTTTCATAGAGATGCTCGTCTAGCCATTCTAGTATTAGTTTTAGTCTCCTAACTCGGTGGCCTGGCTTTCCTTTCCTTGACAAGTCATGGTCTTCCCCTGGGAAAACTGCTAGTCTTGCCTCTATACCGTTTATTCGAAGTGCTGTAAACCACTGTATTGCTTGGTCTAGCCAGCAACGATAGTCCTCATCACTATGTATTACTAGTATTGGAGTCTTAACATTAGGTGCTAGACGTAGCGGGCTCTTCTCCCAGCACTTCTCTGCGTTCCTCCATGGTGTACAACAAATTTGGTCCTCAACAAAGTACCAGCCTATATCACTTGTACCATACATGGAGACCCAGTTTGATATGCCACGCATGCTCACTGCTACACGGAACCGGTCAGTATTGCCTATAACCCAGTTAGTCATGAATCCACCATAGCTTCCACCCATTACTGCAGCTTTGTCTCTCGGTAACCCATGCTTAGAGATCAGATAATCGTAGGCCTCTATCAAGTCTTGATAGTCGCGTTCACCGTACCTGCAGCGTATATTTGCGAACTCTTGGTCGTATCCGTCGCTTCCGCGTGGGTTAAATGCTGCAATGATATAGCCATGTGCCGCTAATACCTGGAATTCGTGCATGAAAGCATAGCCCCACATGGTCTTGGGGCCGCCGTGTATGTATAGAATCCAGCCCTTAACATCCACGCCTTCCGGAGGGTAGTAGAGCCAACCCTCGATTTCTCTTCCATCACTAGCTTTGAACGAGACATGTATATCTCTTGCAGTCTTATACTTCTGCCTCCACGATTCACCTACTCTTGTTATGCGCTCTAAGCTCCTTCCACGTATGACATACAAATCTTTGGGTTCAAAGACATTCATAGCTGTGTAAGCTATGATGTTCCCACTCCGTGATACAGCAAACTCATCAACCACCCCCTCGCCTGGATCAACAATTCTTGTGACCTCCCTGGTGACTGGATTGAGGAGGTACAGTACTTGCTTTCCAGAATCGCTCACTATGAAGAATATCCCTCTCTCACTCCATTCAAGTCTACGACTGCAACTTGGGCCTCGGACATCACTGTTAGCTGTTCCTACAGCATTGCGGTCCATGCTGCATGTAACACACTCGTACTCGCCTGTTTCAGCATCAATTATGTAGATTTTATTGTGTGTTGTAAGGCCATACTCTCTTCGGTGGCCGAGATACGCTATCTTAGAGCCGTCAGGGCTCCATGCAACTTCTCCATATCCACTAAACTCGTCTGCGAGTACGCGGTCCTCTCCAGTCTCGATATTATATATGTATACCCTTACGAGGTAGGGCTTGTGTCTGTCGTACCTCACAGACAATGCTAGGTGCTTGGAGTCAGGACTCCATGTGATGCTATCGATGCGTAGCCATTCAAGCCCAAGCTCGATTTCGTGTGCAACACCTGATTCCGGGTTTACCAGTAGTAGTTTGCTTGTCACATTATATATCCATCCACGTCCATTAAACCATATAGGCAAGTCATCAATAACCTTGACATCATCCTCAGGCCTACCTAAAGGCACAGTGTCTACAGCAGCAACCCACCTACCATCAGGACTCCAGGATAACGCCGAGAAGTGAAAGCCTCTCACAAGAAGCTGGCTACCCGTTGAGGAAAAGCTTGCAATCCTAAGCTCAGCCCGAGGAATGCCAGGCTTCTTTTTCTTGTGATCCTGGTCAAGCCTTCTGACAAAGACATAACGCTCTCCTCGAGGCCCAGGCCTTGGACACGCATCAAAGGGTCCACTTTGGAGGACTACCTTGCCAACGGAAGGGTCATAGCCCCATATGCTAGACTCGTACCTGTCGAGGTCTAGGTCTATCCGTGTAACAACGTAGAATACTCGCCTACCCTGGAAGTCTATTGCTGGACTTGAAACTAAGACTAGGTCGCCAAGGCTTTCTGGTTTAGGCAAGGCCCTTTCGCTCAAGAACACGAGCACCTCCACCTAACTACATTTCATGAACTATTAAAGTTTGTTGTTTGCCTAGGAACACACTACTATTGTTTTATGCTCCCATAAACCTTGTACATTAAGGGTTTTGAATAAACTACAATACCCGAGAAAACTGCGAAGCCAACTATAGAGCTGAAAGGACCTGCTATAACGTCTTCTACAAAAAGCGCCAAGAAGAGCCCAGCTAAGCCAATAGCTAGTATCAAGGCTTTAGCTCTCTTAGCCATGGGGGCTTCTAGGAGACTACTGAGCCCAAACTTATGTATATGTAGGATTGATACTGTTAGCCCTAAGCTAATCCCAAAGAGTCTTAACGATGAAACATAGTCAGGGCTTTGCATTGATGCAAGCCCAGCCATTACTAGTGCTAGAAAAGACAATACAAGACTAACAAGCAGAGAATTCCTAGTCTTATACAACTTATACGCTACTAACCCTATGACTATACCTATTAGGACGCCGCCAACCACATCAATAACATAGTGTACGCCGAGGACTACACGAGAATAAGATACAAGTGCTACAACGAGTAGTGCTACTGGCAAGCTCACCCTAGGCTTTCTCGAGAACAAGAGGACTAGTAATACCCAAAACACTGCAGATATGGCAGAATGCCCGCTTGGGAAACCTGGGCCTGATGCGTGTACCAGCCACTCTTCTTGTGGGGGCCTAGGCATTCTGAGTAGTACTTTTAGTAAGACAACAAGCGATGATGTTGAAGCGAGTACTGAGACTATAAATAAACCAAGCAGAGGGCTAACTATAGAGTAGACTATTAGTCCAACAAAGTAGTAGAGGTATTCAGAGCCAAGGAGAGTAATAACCTTAAATCCTTCAACTCCAAGAGAAGCAAGTAGTAAGCATGAAATAGCAGTCACTATGATTAAGTAGTCTACAAAACCCTTTTCCTCATGATTTGTTGTATTGCTCACATTGTATCACCTAGACAGTTTAAGGTTAGCACATATACATATAACATTCGTCATGCGAAGGAGCATACTTTAAGATACAGAGATTATACTCGCTCAACTAATATGGGGAAGAAATGTGAAACCAAAAAAGCTTCTCAGCATGGATAAAGCAACATTATTCTATGTAGATGTTACTCCTCCAGAGTACAAAGCCCCATTCATATTCACATACATAATTGACCCCGGCCAGAACAAACCATTAATACTCATAGAGACAGGCCCTATAAGTCAAGCAGATAGGCTCATTAAGGCACTTGGTGAACTCGATATAGAGAGCAGAGGACTCGAGATATACGTCACACACATACACTTAGATCACGCCGGAGCAGCGGGGCTCATAGCAAACAAGTTTAATGCTAGAGTCCACGTCCACCCACGTGGTGCAAAACACCTAGTAGACCCGAGTAAGCTTTGGACTGCAAGCCGTGAAGTACTAGGCGAGATTGCAGAGATTTACGGTGAGCCAGAACCTTTGAGAGAAAACCTAGCAAGCCCGACTACAGATAAAGAACACACAGAAATTGGAAGAGTAAAATTGATTATTTATCACACACCAGGTCATGCTAGTCATCACCAGAGCATTCTCGCTAAAATCAGTGAGACAAGCATACTCTTCCCTGGAGACAGTGCAGGTATATCTCTCTCTGGGGCAGACGCTGTTGTACCAACAACCCCTCCACCACTACGTCTTGACCTTTACAAAGAGAGTCTAAAGCTACAAATGAGCCTAAAACCTAGCCATGTAGCTTATACCCATGCCTCACTGGCCGAACCCGCTATACTTGAGAGGCATTGGAGACAAGTACTACTATGGGAGGAGACAATAGGTAAACTCTACGAGAAAGGAGCTTTACTCGATGAAGTCCTAAAGACTCTCTACAGAGTGGATGGTGAGACTAGGAGATTTATTGACATATTCAGCGAGTTATCGCCATACCTTATTGAAACAATCAAACACTCCATAGAAGGGTTTATCAAATACTTTGAGTGGGTTGAGAAAAATAAGTAGCACCTAATCACACATACTCCATTCTTCTCAGCTTAACTGCGAATATCAAGACAGTCATTACTGATGCTAATGCGATAACAGCTACAGATGCATATCTCTCACCCAGAAGTGGACGATAACTAGTGTTACTGCTGTCGTAGCCGTTTACTTGGCTGCCGCACACTTCTCCTCCTGCGTACATAACTTTTTCAGCTGAATGAAGGGGGTTTGTGACCTCCACTGTGAACAGTGGTAGTAGCTTCTCGTAGTCACTTGCCACAAGCTTCCCTCCAAGAATCGATGCATAGTTATAGGCAGGCTCAACACGTAAGATCCCTGTTCCATGCACTGGTATAATGGCGGCTGTCTCTGCGCCACTAATAACATCAAGCGTCTTGTTGTCCAGCTTTATGAGGAGAGGCTCGTCACCAGCTACGGAGAGCACATCTAACCCGTAAAGCTTTACTATGCCGTTATCAGCATATGCACCAGCAGCTACTATGTAGAAGCTTTCAACTGTATTATTGACTGAAGCAACTATTCTCAACAGTCCTGGTATTCCTGGCTTTACACTAATCTCTAATGCGCAATTATTCACGCTATTCTGAACGATCTCAGACTCTAATGGATATACGTCAACTAGGAAGTATCCAAGGACTCTTCTTATAGCACTAACTGAAACACTTGTAGGGCAAGCACCTTTAAACTCGACTCTTACTGTGTCATTTACAGGCTTGACGGCATAGAGAGTCCCGGTGGTATATCTTGCAAGTACTTGTATGACTGCCCTAGCACCAATAACCACTCCATTGTCAACACTTAAGCTTACGTAGCTAGTCTTCTGGGCTGTCCTCTTCCAGGGATTAGGTGCAGCTGGGTCGCCGAGGAGTACGGCCTCACGTACTACAAGGTCTCCAAGCTTCTCTTCTCCACGTGTCAAGAAGAGTACGTAGCTGCTAGATGGCAAGAGATTATAGCTTGACAAAGCCTTAGCCCACGCCTCACCAAGGGTATCTGAGGCTTCTAGGTTCTCTATGAAAAGCTGTAAGAGTTTATCTGCACCTGCAAGACCGAGAGTGAGACGCCCCCCACTAAGGGATATAGCGTCAATAACTTCTATGGCTACACGCGCAAATCCTATATATGCTATTGCTGCTCTACGTGCTAGAAGAGCTTGAGCAAGGCTTGGAGGCTTAAACGTTGGAGGGACAAGGTCGGTATCCCAGTATCCATCACGGCACGAGGGGAGCACATAGACCCCAGGCTTAGCGGCGTAGACTACTTCGCTACTATACAGCTTTAACTCAGTGTCATAATTCCATACTCCTCCGGGCACGTAGTCTAAAAGACTATTACCTGTACCATGAGCGACTATGTAATATATCCCGTACCTGCCAACATAACCCTTTAACGATACTCCTTCATAGTTGCCCTGGGAAAGAAGTAGCGCGTCAACATCTACACCTAATTCTGCCAGCTTATTAGCTGCAGTAAGAGCTGCGGCCTCGCCAACAAAGAGTGTTGTAAGGAATGTAGCTCCACCAGAGACCAGAGCAAGGTTTTGCCAGTCTCCACCATTAACCCATTCTTCAAGAGCAGAATAATACATGGACAAACTCAGAGAATCTGTGAATGGTATCCTGCCAACAGCTAGTTCAGCAACACCGTCCATGTCCGGGTCGGCATAATAGTAATCCGTTGGTACAATAGCCTCTAAATTGCCTACTAGCTCATCTAACGTAGGACTACAATAGTATATAGGTGGTATATCTCTGGCTCCACCAATAATGAGAAGATACTTCACGCCCTCATTAACAAGTGACTTAGCAAAAGACATTAACCGAAGCGCTAAATCATAGTTATATTCTTCAACAACACTATCAAATAACCCGTTATATAAGCGGCTTTCCTTGCATATGTATGGCTTCACGTCCTCGGGCAGAATCGCTTTAGGGTACTGTTTAATTTCATCAATACTCACAACCCTTACTTTCAACTCCTGTTTTTCTTCATGCAAAGCAGCTATACGTTCCGCATAATCTCTAATAGTGGGATCGTTAGGTACGAGAATAACCATATCAATACTACTAGAATTAGCCTTAGAAGTATCGCTAGAATACTGTATAATACTTACACTAGCTCCTTTACTGTCAGCAGAGACGCTGATTACTGAAGGCTCACCTGCAATTAAATCATGTACAGTAAAGCTGGCAAGGTCTTTAGGCGTGAATACAGTGATACTCTGTGCTCGTTTCCAAACATCAGGGTTAGGAATACCTGCAAATACTATTGGTTCACGTAGCTGACCAGAAGACAGACGAATTACTACGTGCTCACCACTATTACCATAAGCTCCTCTTAAAGCGCTTGTGCTCTCAATCTCTACAGGAAGTGCAAATGCGTGCGATGAAACTAGCGCCGTAAGCACTAGTAGCACAATAGTATAGACATAAACAGGCGAATCCCCTCGGATACCTTTCAAGACTAACACCGGAATAAACAACTTCTAAGAGTACTGGTGTTATCCTACTCCTTTTTCAACACAGCGGAGGGAGCAATAGATTTTGGGGTCTCTGTCTCCTTTGAAGAAGAATTTAACGCATAAGAAAACATGATTTTTGACAGAACATTAAGGAGCTAGATTAGTATGAGGTTTCTCTAAGGCCCCTTAGGAACCAGAAGAAAACAGTACACTACCTTGCGTGTGCAAGACTGTGTACTGTCGCCATTAGTCCTATTAGAGCGCCAAGCAGTTTTCCGTCAACGATAAATATTGTGAACCCAATCACTCCAAGTAATGCTCCAACAACTATGCTTAGCAGTCGTTTATCCATTTTTCTAACGCCCCACCGCTTTGTCTGATTTCTGTCAGAATAGGTTAAATGTTTTCATGACCTCTGCTGGTTTAAAATACTTGGTTTAGTTATGTTAGTGTGATAACTCTAATTTTATAGGAGTAATACCTGGTTTTGTGCCTCTACATTAACGGCTCGAAAGTAAAACGTATGACCTAAACTATTGTTGGAAAGATATGCAGGTTAGTCCTTTATGTTTTTATTATTCCATTTTTCTCTACATGTATAAGACCCATTCTCCACAAAATTTCCACGAGTGGTTGAGGCTCTAGCTGCCATCCTTCCTTGGGCGAGAACATTTCTATTGGTAAGCCTACACCAAATCCGCTACTTATCACACCACTGTAGCGTATACATCCTCTAAGTAGTGTTCTGACAAGTTCTGTGAAAGAATCTGGTATAACCATTACAGTTGCAGCAAGGTTTTCCCCGCGGAAAACAGAGGCTCCTACACCAAGTAAACTTACTAATGTGTATAACCTTGGAAAACATTCCTCCTCAACTTCCATGTATAGTGGAAGCAACGAGTCGTACTGAAGAAGTGCACGAAGTAGCAGCGCTCTACCCAGAAAGCCTTGACGGCTTAACTCCTTATAGATTGGATATACTTTACGTCCTTTAAGCCATATTTTCTCGATGTTGCTATAGCCGAACTCCTTAATTATCTGACTTAAGTCAAGTAGGTCTCTTTTAGTAGCTAAGGGATTCACATCCAAGACAGCGTAGACAATTAATTCCACAATGCCATAATCCATTGTTTGAGGTTTAACGTTAACATCTCTATAAGCTTCCTCTATTAATATATCAAGATCTCTCTCGTCTATCCTTTCATTTATCGATGGCAATCTCAAACAATTCACCTTAATCGGTACTACGTAACCTACACTTAGTACATCTCCTCTGATACCACTAGCTATCTCCTCAACAAGTTCCCCCTCTAGTTGCTCTGGAACAATGTAAGTATAGACGGCATTGTTATCAACAGTCACCCTATAGGAATATAGAAAACGTGGGGCTGGAAGCCAAGTTGAGTCAAGGTCTATCTTTAAGTTCAATCCTGAAGTGTCGAGTATTTTCCTAGAACGGATAAGTAGGGTCTTAAGCTGTAATGGCCTTATATCTCTAATGTGTTGTGCCCAAAGCTCCATCCAGTTGTTGCGTAAATCCTTTATCAGTTCAAGAACATATTTCCTACTATACCCTATGCTCTGTGCTATTTTGTCTAATTCTAGCCTATAATCAAAACACGCCATCATTCTCGCTATCTTGACATGCTTATCGGTCAACTGCAGAGTCACGAACTCGTACACCATACATTAACTATTCATAGTATCATGTAATAATTTATAATTATGCAACTAATAACTACGTGTTAAAGTTTTTGTAGCCTACTATTTTATATGTTACTCTTAATATAAAACTCCAAGCTTAACAATTCAAAGTCTTCATCATAATACTATTCTGTTCTAAGCTTGTGCTTATAACTTCTTTAATCTATAAGAGGTTGCTTGCGTGCTATGTTCTTGCTCGGGGAGAGGTATTCGTGACAGTAAAGCCCAGGACTCTTAAAACAGTACCAGTAGTCATTGTTGCTGATTGGGATGCTGATGGTGCTACTAGTGCAGCACTCATATACTATTCTCAGTACTACAAGAAAGTCTACCCTCTAAAGGGCAGACATGAAGTATACCTTGAGCCTGCTGGCCCACGCAGCCTTAGCGATGCTGTGAAGAGCTTCTTGGACGAGTATGGTTGCCCTAGTGTCCTTGTAGTCCTCGATATACCATTCACAGAACGTGTCCGCACAACACTCTATGAGTATGCTAAGGACTGTAGTTCATCAAGGCTCATATACATAGACCACCATTTCTCAACACTTTACGCAGCCAAGGAACTCTACAAGCTGAGCGAAGAAGTATTCCTAGGCCATAAACCAACAACAATGCTTACCTTCCAGCTACTACGTAGCCTAGGTATAAAACATGTAACACCAAGGCTTACAGCATTTATGAAGGCTGTTGGCATACTTGAGAGAGGCTATAAACCCTTAAGTGAGGCCGAGAACCGTATAGCCCGCATAGCTGCCAGTATATCTAAAGCCTCCACAGTTCTAAGAGACCGTGAACTGTGGAGAAAACTCGTCAAGTGGCTTGCAAGCCCCTTACCACAAGATGCCCCTATAGATCTGACTACTATCGATAGAGTACTGAGAATCGCGGAGGAAAGTGATAAGGAGATAATGGATAAGGCTAGGGATCTCGCGTTTGCGGCAAGGAGAGTGGGCTATATACGGTTCGTAGATGCCCGCAATAAGTGGAAAGGCAGAGGAGCAAGCGCTCTTGCATCAAAACTCTATAAGATACTAAAGCAGCCTATTGCGCTACTTGTAGAACGCGATGACGGCGTTAGACTCCTCATCATTAGGGCCAGGAGACGCGGAGCATACCGGGTCGCTGTAGGACTAATGAGAGAGGGTGTTGCAGAGAACATAGGTGGTCACGGAGGCCTCGCGGTTGTGAAGCTACGTAACGATGTTAGCGATGAAGTTCTCTTAGAAAAGTTGAGGAGACTTAGCCTTAAACTCTAACCTCAAGAAGTCCTAACTCTTAGAGTTGTCATATACCTTATCAAGAAGCTTCCATACTTCTACACAATATTCCCTCTCTCCTTCTAGGGGCTTGCGCTCGCGTGTTGGAAGGGGATCGTAGGCGGTCACACAGTAGACAATCCTGGCTACCTCTTCTTGCTCTCTCCAGTCGCCCTCAATAACTCCTCTACCTAGAAGCCTCCTCACAGCTTCATGGTACTTTGGATGAATACCATGCGGCCTCTCTCTCGCGAAGGGTGTACCTGGAAGAGGTATGAATGTGTGAAGTCTCAGTCGAACTCTTCTCTCAGCAAGATAATACATTACCTTTATAGTGTTCTCTACAGCTTCTTCATCCTCTCCAGGCAAGCCAAATATGATGTCTACTATTGGCTGAAATCCATGCCTAATAATAAGCTCAACAGCCTGGAGAGCATCCTCAATAGTGTGCTCACGACCAACAAGTCTTAATACACGGTTATCACCACTTTGCAAGCCTACACTTATACGCTTATTAGCAGCATAACGACGCACAACTTTAAGCACGTCCTCTCTAATATATTCCGGCCTCACCTCGCTAGGAAAAGTGCCAAGATAGGGTTCACCACCCTCTTGCCTAACAAGAACGAGAAGTTTCTCAATAGCTTCAGTGTTGGGCTCGCCTAGCCTCTTAGACATATAGGCAAAGCCTATGGGTGCAACAAATCTTATTCTCTTCCTCCCTACCCTAACATAGTCTCTTGCAGCCAATGCAACTCTTTCGGGAGACCTAAACCTCACACTAGACTTGAAAAGCCATGGTACTTGGCAGAACTTACAATGGTAGGGGCACCCCCTCATTATTTCTATTGGCGGGTAGAGTTCATATGATGGTGCATGGGGCCTATAAGAGTCTAGCTCTATATTTTCTATCCGTGTAACCCTGAATACACCATTACTATAGTATGCGATATTAGGCACAGATTCCAAGCTATTATGCCCAATGAAATGCTCAACCAGTCCTACAATAGCATTCTCTCCGTCGCCAACTACAGCAGCGTAAGCACCTAATCGCAAAAACTGCCAGTAGGCCCCCTCTGTATGCGGTCCACCAACAACAACGTAAGCCTCCTTAGACACCCTCCTTATTTCAGCAATTACATCTAAGAAGATGGGGCTTGAGACCCCATACAACACTACTACAATGTTTCCCTTCTCCTTCTCCCTCTTAACAATGCCGAGAGGATTGTCTTCTGTAAATACAAGCTTGACTCTACCACTGCTAAGTACCCCGCTATCCTCTAGAGCCGATACAAGTGCAGCAAACGCGTTGCGAGCCCCATACAGTGGCCTTGCCACTAGTACAAGCCTCCTCTTCTCCATTATACCCCCAAGCAGAGTGCTTACTACCACCGTCTTTTTATAATTAGCAAGAATACTTATTATACTGAAAAGGAAACCGAATCATCTTCGGTGAAACTCTATGAGGCTTTTAGCGACAAAGAGAGAGAGAGTAGACAGAAACTCACTAGCGAAGCTACTAGAGCTAGCTATTAAGAGATACAACAGATATAGGGGCATAGAGAGCAAGGCTCGGCTACTCCGAGTAGACAATGATACTGTTATAATAGCTTTTGAAGGAAGCTTCTGTGCCACATGTGGTATAAATGATTGGGTGGAAGACTTCAGATATGTAATCGAGGATCTCGGTGGCCAAGCAGAGTTAGTCACAGTTATAGAGCCAGACACTCCTGAGGAGTTCTATGACTACAGAATAGGCGTGTTCAAGATAACCAAGGTACCGAGCCTAGAGTATCTCAGGAGAATTGAAGCGGAAGAGTTGGAACTCGAAAAATACTTTAGCAGCAAAGAATCCTCTGAGTAATCTTTACTTAATACCTGGTTTAGCTAGTCTGCTTCTCCCCCTTCTCTTCCTTCTGGCTAAGCTCTTTTTCTAGCTTCTTTAGCTCCTCCTCTATCTCTTTTTCAATTTCCTCTATGGGTTTAGGAGGGGGTGTCGTTGCTAAAGTATAGCCTATCCATGCGAGAATACCCATTATGCCTGCAACAGCGATAAATACTGTGATCTTGACTAGGATCTCGCTTGCACTATCACTTAACCCTATGAGGCCAGGATTAAAGAGAACTATAGCGTAGAACACTATTACAATTACAGCTACTACCATAATCACAGTGCCTATGACCTTGTCGCTAACCATGCAGTACACCACGGCTATGTTCTACTTTAGATCCTTTAAATAGGTGTTGTAGATGAAGGCTATACTAATCTTGCATGAGGACTATATTATTGTGCGCCTCAGCTCCTGCCGGATTCAACATCCCCTACGGGGTTCGTGGTGGTGGGACTAAGGTCTTCATCGGCTACCAGAGCCTAAGAGTCTTAGCGAGCGCTTCCTCTTAAACTTCACGAGTACTAGCTCCTTCTTACTCACATTTCAGTACACGTAATAGGTCTTCAACGCTACGCAGTGGATACTCGAATCGGAATAGTGTGTATGGGATTTTTCTCTCTTCCTCGGGTATGACACTAAATACTGGCTTAGCCATTGCTATAGCTGTCTTTATCTCTGTTTCAACCCCCATGTGCTGCTCGCCATAAAGAGTTGGCCTATAAGCCACAACATAATCTGCCTGTGAAACATAGCTTAAGTCTCTGCGCTCTATAGAGGCTTCTATCTGTGTTTTTAGAAAGTACAGGTACCCTTCATTCCTAATTGTGCTCTTTACAGGATAGAGGTTCCGGTCAAATATCTCGTCTGCAAGATCTATGGGGTAAGCATACTCGTGTATATTGTTCTCCCTGTGTGGCCACCGTAGATCCCTAGTTATCTTTGTTATAAGCTTGCCTTCACTGTCAATTATTAGTTCATCAATTGTCGTAGGCGAATAAACCACAAGGTTAGGACACGACTTCTCAAGTCTCTCCTTAAACTCCTCAATCTCAATTGCATCAGGATACCTGGATAGCCCCACTCCCTCTCTTTCTGCTCTTGCCCTAACCTTGGTTATGGGATGCGAAACGTATACTGACTCGTAGCGCTTACCATTCTCAGCTTTCTTGCCTAAAAGCATCGCTACAAGCCTTGCATGACTCTCAGCACTATGCTTAGAGGCAAACACAACTGTATCCATAGTAGTCACAGACAGCATGTGTATGAGGCTAAGATTAACTCCCCTCCAAGAAAGCAAGCCAACCGGGTCAAGGGGCTGAAAACTAGCTATGTCAGGTGTGACTCTCTCTGCTGCACGTCTTGCAAGCCTATAGAGTACATGGTAGTAATCATCAATGTAGTCTACTAGGGCTACCTTAAGCCCGTTAGTAGAGAGTTCAGCTAGAAATGCTAGAAACGGGCTGACTATAGTGTTGAGCCTGCGGTAATACACTATGTGAGCAGTTATCAGCGCCTCTTCTTCGTCTCGTAGATCGTCTAACAAGTGCTCAAAAGCCTTCTTAAATCGTTCTGCCGTCGTCCTATAGTCAGCGAGTAGGAGCTCTGCCACGTGATATATAGGTGCTCGCATGTACTCCTCAACGTAGTCCTCGTACTTGGCTGTGGGAACGCCAAGTCTTGAACCGATATACTTTACTGCTCTATCAAGATCAAGCCCAGAAGTGCCCGTTAATACAACTACTCTCTTAAGCTTCATCCTCTCACACCTACTACCTATTCCTATGCTCTACTACGGATGCAGTACCATAACCCACTAAGACAACTTTGTCTGGGGCGAGAGCAGCAATGACCTCTGGTCTATTAGTAGAGACAATCATTGTTAAGCCAACCTGCCTGGCCAACTTGCCGAGGCGTCTAGCAACTCTCTGTGCTGTAAGCTTGTCAAGGTGAGCTGTAAACTCATCAATTATTAGTAGGTTAGGTTTCTCAGCTAGGAGACTAGCCAGTTTTGCTCTCTCCTTCTGTCCTGTCGAGAGTTCAGTAAATCGCGCCCTATAGAATACTGCATCGCTAAGACCTACAGCATTGAGTATCTCAACAGCAGCACCTGCATCGCCGAGCTTTGAGGTCATATGTTCGAGTAGTGTTTCCTCGCCAAATTTGGGTTCATGTTCTCCTGGCAGTAAGTAGGCTATCTTAGCATTCTCTGGGACTTCAATACTACCCGAAGAAGGCTTGTACCTCTCATCGTCTACTTTTGTTGCTGCACCAATAATCATTCTGAGAAGTGTAGTCTTACCCGCGCCACTAGCGCCGACAACTAGTATTATTTCTCCAGGCTCGACGCGCAAGTTGACGTCTTTTAGGACGTACCTTTCAACTATTCTTCTCTCAACACCAAAAGCCTTCAAGACAGACTGCAGGTCTTCGGGTAGCCTTGTGACATCAAGCTCGCTTCGATACACTTTTGACACATTGCGAAGAATTATGGGTCCCTTTATCCTTTCTACCACACCATAGCGTGGGCGGAATAGTCTTCCCTTATGTGTTCTACCTACAACATCTTCTCTGAGGTATTTCTCTATCTTTGCACGAGCCTCATCAGTCAGAGGGTACATGAGTACCGGTCTCCCACTATACGTCTCCCACATGTACACAAAGCCTGCCTTTTCGAAGAATGGGTTGTACCTAGCCATCTGCGCTATCGTCTCAACAATATGTTTTCCTTTCTTCATCTCTGGTATGCGGCGCTCCTTGACCCACTCAACAGCCATTTTTACCGCCAGAACACCCAAGCCATCACCACGATAATCAGGGTGCACGACAACCCTGGCAATCCGTGCAGCGGCAGTATTTGCCCTCTTCAAAGCCTCGTCTGCAACCTCTTCACCTAAAGCAGCTCGCGCAAGTTTTCTCGAACCATAGAACTTTAATAGTTCTCTATACCTCTGCAGTAGCTCTCTCCTCTTCCTAGACGATATAGGCCAGAAAGTCGGGTGAAACCAGTCATAGCCGAATACCTTCTCTCTAATCATAGTATCCTTTACAATTGAGCCATCAGACTTCACTATTCTCCGATGCATAAGCGGTATAGGTGTATCAACCCTCACATAGGCCACAATCCTTGGCTCGTAAGGTTCACGAGTCACAAGCTCAAGCACTAGGAAGCGGCTAGAAGGCAAGCTGCCATGTATTTCTTGAAGCTTCATAGGTACACCGTCCTTCGGGCATGTAGGCTGAATATTGGATTCTTTCAGTACTCCACAAAGCGGGCACTTCCACACAGCCACGATCTCTTCTCTACTAGCATAATGGTATTGTTCCAAGCCCACTATCTCCTTGTAATCATCTTCTGTTACAGCTTCACGTGCCACAACATGGTACTCATAGACTTTTTCTCCATAGACAGACTCACGTTCAAGCCTAGACTCCTTCATCCATGGAGGCCACACGAGCACTCTCTCGCCGTTATATAAGCGCCAAAGCCTATACGTGTCTCTTGGAGCCACAAAAGCTGAACGCGAATGTTCTCCTGAAATCTTCTCCGGTTCTTCAAGAAAAAGGACGGCTACGCGCTCACCAGGACTAAACCAACGTGCGATACTACCAGGCATGAGTAAATCTACTTCGGCACCGGTTTCGAGACGTACAAGGAGTCCTCCGCGCCACCTAGCGCCTACATGTGGCACACGTGCCTTGAGGACTGTAGCCCTGACCTCTTTCAAGACTGGTGTAAGACTACTCGACTCTACTAGCCCCACTCTGTACACCTCATATACTGCAATACACGTGGAGCCCAATAGGATTAAGTACTCTCTTGAGGTAATTCAATCTCACGCTGGAAGCGAATAGTAGCACCATATCGCCTTGAGGACAGGTGTCTACTCATGAAACGCATACTGCTAGTCACAGCAAAGAGAGCCGCTGATAGTGCTAGGGAAATAGCTGAAAGAGTAAGGCACGCAAAAGGATGGATTATCGATGTTGCTGTGGCACCAGTTGAGGTTGCCGCCCTCATACCTAGAAGCATCCTAGAGAGGATTATTGCTGAGAAAGCAAGGGGCTACGATGCCATTATTGTCCCTGGCTCCCTACCCTATCATGTAAGCACTATAGGTAGAAAATACGGCGCAAACATAGTGAAAGGGCCCGCAGACATATGGGGTCTCGAGATCCTCGTTGAGCTAGACGATAAGGACCTCGAGAGACTAATTAAGGAGGGCGAGTGGCGCACCGAAATATTGCTAGAAAAGTGGCTGAATGAGCTTAGACGCATCCATGAAGAAGCTAGTGGAGTAGAAATTTGTGGTGTAAAGATACCACATAGGCCTCCTCCAGTAGTAGTAATCGCTGAGATCTACATTAGAGAGCACGATAGAGGTAACGTGGAAAAAGCCCTAGAGCTTCTTGATCGCGGCGCAGACATCATAATCTTTGGGTTCAGTAGCGCTGCAAGTGTGAGCTTAGTTGAAAAGGTGCTCAAAGAAGCACGTAAAGAAGGTCTTGATGGGGTCTTTGGCGTAGATACACCCAGCTTGGAAGTGGCAAAAAAGGCTCTCGAAGAGGGTTCATGTATACTATTCAGCATAGGTTCATGGAATATCAGCTGGCTCGACAAACTACCACAGAACACAGCTGTTGTAGTAACACCCGTAGGCGACAATTATACTGTCCCGAGTGCACCTACCGAACGCGTTGAAACCCTCATAACAAATACTAAGAAGGCCCTCTCCAAGGGATTCAAGGTTTTAGCAGACCCCATTGTGGATCCTCCAGGCACAGGCCTCCTCTCTGTAAGTGTAACAGCATACTTCCTCTCATCTCGTAGTATCGAGGCACCACTGCTGGCTGGCATAGCGAACGTGTACGAACTAGTAGATGCTGATAGCCATGGTCAAATAGCTGCTCTCACACAGATCTATGCAGAAGCAGGTGCTTCAGCTATACTAGTAACTGAAGAAAGCAATAAGACCAGGATGGCAGTATCAGAAGCAGCTATAGCAGCAACAATGACCAGCCTCTCTCTCCTAAAAAAGCGCCCCCCAAAGGACTTAGGCGTAAGCCTCCTCTATGCCAAAGAGAAAAGAGCCCAACAAGCATCCATAACCACTCCAAAGTCTATTGACCGTGTAATTGATGCAGAAAACGTGGCCTCATGGCAACTCTTTAAGCTTGATAGGCTAGGGTCACACATTATAACCATCAGTAGCGGAGTTATAGAGGACTACTACATTGGGCCAAGAGGCACTATGAAGATTAGAGGTCGAAGAGCCGAAGACGTATACAAGGCCATAGCATATCTAGGACTAGCAAGCGAACCAACCCACTTTGCCTACTTGGGCTATGAATTATGTAAAGCTGAACACGCACTTATAATGAAGAAGAGTTATGCACAAGAGAAGCCGCTCATAACACCACCATGGTCCAACAACATCTACTATAGCCCAAGGATGAAGACCATACGCAAACTAGTAGAATAGTCTACTAGTAGGCTATTACTTATAACAAAAAAGCTGTGCGCACCAGTAACAAAACGATTAGCTCTCTCCGCTCTCCTTGGCCTCTTTGACTACGACACTACGCCCACGCCACTCGTATCTCCCTTCTTTGAGGGCCTTCAAGAGTTCTGCTGCCTTCTTATCATTAGGGTGCTTCTTCAAGTGTCTTTCAAGTCTCCGTATTAAGCGTAACTTGCGGCTCATGGTAGTCTCACCAGTAGAGATAATGTGGAGAACGAGTCGATTATATTATTGACGCTATGGGTCTCTCAATATGCTAATTAACGCTGTATCTTTACACCCTATTCCGCCCCCTCTCTTTAACCTTCTCTCTTAGAGCTACTAGCCAAGCTGGATAGTCTGTAGCTATACCATCAACTCTGTTCTCCCACAAACGCCACACAGTGCTCTCACTATTAACAGTCCAAGCAACAACATAGAGTCCAAGCCTATGAGCTAGCGAAACAGCTCTAGCAGTAGCTAGGGGGTATCTTGGTAGAACAATACTACAACTAATTTTCTTGCAATCAACTATTTTGCCAGGCGGCTTAAAGTATATGATTCCTGTAGGTAATTGGGGCTCAAGCATCTTCACAGTGCGCAAGGCGTCCTCGTGGAAACTTATTATAGCGACATATATCAAGGCATGATGTTCCCTTACCAGCTTTACGAGTGCAGCAGCGTCACTGGGATCCTTTATTTCAAGAAACAACCCTATGCGCCCACGTGCTTCACTTAGCACGTCCTCTATTCTTGGGATCCGGCTTTCCTCAGCACATTCTAGGACTTCTCTATAATTTGCTGAGCGTATGTTAACCCTCTTGCCATCATTACAAGTAACTATGGGGTCGTGAGAAGCAACGAGTACACCGTCGCGTGTAGTTTGTACGTCGAACTCAGCTATGTCAGCACTGGATCTTATAGCTTCATAAAGTGCATCAAGACTATTCTCTGGCGCTTGGCCTTTAGCCCCTCTATGACCTATAACTGCGAAGGGATCTGCTCTCTTGAGTGCACTAAGTACTTCATTGTCTAGCACGTTTGTTAACCCGTAAACTCTACTAGTCTGGAGAGAGTAACAAAAGTGCTCGTGCTAACAATACTTCGGCTTGGCGTGAGGAAGTAGAGGAGGAAAACAAGTAGTGTATAGCAGAGAAGAGCGGCTAGTAGTAGTACCATATGCTCTTGTAGTCTTCTGGATCCTCACCGAAGACTTCCTGAAGCTTGTCTAGGTACATCTTAATTGACACTATGTCAGTATATATGTAGGGGTCTACTAGCTGTATATTCTTTTCCCACGGATGCCATAAGTATACGCGACGTCCATCAGGCCTAATCATTATCAATTCATGGTCTTGCCATGCTCTCAAGTGATTCTTGCCTAGACGAGGAACATTGAATACTGGTTCTTCTGTACGGTATATTCCAGGTAGTAGTCGGGCTTCCTCCTTCCGTTCCTGGAGTATTCTCGCAACAGGCACTACATAGTCTTTTGTCTCCCACTTACCTTTGGTATAGAATGTATAGTAAGGGTCTATGCCTGCCTTCTTCAGTGCTATCCTCAGCGCAACTGTTTCGAAGCGCCTACTATTCCAGAACGTGAAGACTTGCTGATTATAAACCATGATCCCTCTCCGCCTAACCTTGTACACTGCATCAGCCATTTCTGGTGTGACTTCATATGCGGACTCAACATGGGTAACAAGGCTTATTAGTCTCCTGCCAGGCTCCACGTAGCTTCCAAGCATATCTGCAAGTTCATCTGTTATACGGAAAGGTACTGTGACAAATATTCTAGTACCAATACGTATGCTCTCAACATGATCTAGTTCAGAGAGCCTCGATAACATATGCTCTATTTTGTCGTCTGTCAATATCAGTGGGTCGCCTCCTGTTATTAGTACATCACGTATCTCTGGGTGCTCTGCAAACCAGTCTATGGCTTTATCTATAGACTTCATGGACGGTATGCCGTCCGGGTCTAACGCTGTTACTATCTCCCAATTCCTTTGACAGTAGACACATATTTGTGGACATGTATTCGCAGCCTTCAATATGGCTATCATCGGATAACGCCTAGTTATTAGCGGGTGAGGGCTTGTATCGTGCTCACCCATGAAATCAAAGTAATACTCTCTCTCATCCCTATGCGCTATCATCTCTCTGACATAGTGCATTGGTGGGAGGACTTGGCGGCGAACCTGGTAGTCGTGCTTCCAGCCATTTTCTAGATCAAAGAGATGCAAGTAGTATGGTGTTATGCCAAAAGCAACCTTATATTCAACAGCTTTGGCCAACGCCTCTATATCATCCTCTCTTAAGCCTTGCACAAGTTCTTGTAGAATCCTTATCGCACGTTTGCCTTTAAGCACATTACGGAAGTGCCACTTATAGTCCTTCCAGTCATCTTGTGTACCACCTAAGACGGCAAGTATTTTTTCACGATTCTTCTTCCTTTTCTCAATAACTTTTGGGTCAAGGCCGCTTGGATAACGTTCAATATACCTGCGAATCCTTCTTGCTAACTCATCAAGATAATTGCTCCTCGCAATGCCAGCAGCACGGCCATGAATCTTACTAAAGTCCACCTGTTCTAGACCTTCTGCATACTTTGCTGGATAAATGTCGGGTCTACCATTAATTGCCTTGAATAAATGCTTAAATTCATAGACAAAACCTTCGTCAACATCAAACTTGGCTTGTTCGGGGTACTTTGCGAGACGCCAAAGATACATTAATGCACTAAAACCTGTAAGCTTCTCGTTCCTAGGTGATAAGATGTTCTTAAACACTCTAATAGCTTCACGTGCTATACTCTCAACCAGCGGGTGTAAATTACGGTCTACAAGCAACTCCCACTCAAGCTTATTTAAGTACAAGAAGAGGCTCTTTCGTGCTTCTTCAACACTACTGCTTTCAACAAGTATGCGATAAATCTCGGGATCCTCGCTCCACAAGAACTCTCTAAGATTTATGTTTGTAGCAGGTTTTAGTATTTGGACGGGGACCTCGGTTTTATGTATTCGTGTATAGTCATATTCTACTACTTCAATAGCGTGGGTCAACGAAGTCATTACTCACCAACCCATATTATTAGAGTTAGCCTCTCAAGTTTTAAAAAGACTCATTACGTTTTCTCCACCCTCCAATGTCGCTATATAAGTTTTCTCGCTAGACACAATATTAAATAGTGCAGGTGGAATATTGAGCCTAGAACTCGTTGATTTATGGGTTCAACTTGACGATCTTTTAGTATTAAGAGAGGTCAATTTAAAGATTAAGAGGCCAGAATACCATGTAGTACTTGGACCCAGTGGTGCTGGTAAGACAACTTTACTTAGAACTATAGCTGGGCTAGTGGAGCCCCATAGAGGCTCTATAATTATTGATGGGGAGGATGTTACAGATAAGCCTCCTTGGGAGCGTGGTGTAAGCCTAGTACACCAAACGCCAGGCCTCTTACCACACCTAACAGTAATAGAGAATATAGTGGAGGCTGCAGCACGTCGTGGTGGTCTTGACAAAAACTCAGCTAAGAAGGAGGCCTTAAGGTTAGCAAAAATCCTCGCGATAACTGATATCTTAGACAAAAAGCCAAGAAACATAAGTGGAGGCCAATTACAGCGTGCTGCTCTGGCTACAGCGCTAGCCTCAAGGCCGCGGATACTATTACTTGACGAACCGCTAAGCCATCTTGATAGAAGCACAGCTGAATCGGCTAGGAGACTCCTTAAAGCAATTCAGCAATCAGAAAACATAGTTGTTATACATGTAACTCACGATGTTGATGAAGCTCTCGCCTTAGCTGACACTATATCAGTAATAGCTAATGGCCGGATAGAGGTGTATGGAGACGCACGTAGAGTTTATGAGTGCCCTAAAAAGGCCATAGTAGCCACATTGCTAGGTCACAGCATTCTCCCTGGAGAAGCTATTGGAGCTGGCAAAGGACTCTATAGTGTAGCACCAGAGTACGTAGCATTTAAGAAGGGCGGTCCATGGCTTGTTGAACGTGTAGAGCATGAGCGAGGACGTGTACTCGTCGAGGCAAGACTAGGTAGTTTATCAGTTAAAGGTTACATGCTGCCCCGAGAAACTGAGTGGATCCCTTACCCTGGCGAGCCCGTAGAACCTATATTCCTAACAGATAAACCATGTGAACTGGAAGACTGATAGAATTTCTTAGCTAGCAACTGGATGGACATGGCGGATAATCATGTCGCCTCACTCTAACAGGATCATTCACAAGAACCTCATAGTGGTTCTCTTAATGGCATTAATAGTAGCCTCAATAATATTATTGTATGAAGCTCTTCATGGTATGAGTCCTCAAGCAATAACTACTAGCACTGAACCCTTGAATGAGCATAGTATCCTCCTTAATGGCGTGTGTTGGCTCAAAAACGTGAGTGTAAATAGAAGCTCTAGCGGCATTATGTGTAGTATAGTTTTAACTCTAAAGGAGCAAGACCACGTGCTTATACAAAATATGTCTATGTACCTAGCAACGGACACAGTAAAACAATTAATTGCACAAGCAAACTTTACAGAAGGCCTCTACATAGATAGGCCGAGTATTATAACTATAGAGGCTATAGACAACGGTAAGGGCACAATAACCATGATAAGCCCGCCAAAAATAACAAAAACAACCCTAGCATTCCCTAAGAATTTTGTTAACAACATTAGTAGAATGCTTATCTCAAGGAGAATAAGAGAGTTTATAGTAGACCTTGACAAGGGCAAAGCATTAACAGTTAACCTCAAGGATCTGCTCTCCATAAAGCCTCTTGTCGCAATAGTACGAACCTCATCTAGTCGAGTTGTGCTAGTGAAGCTCTACTATAGCCAAGACAGGGTAGGATACGAATATTTTGGTCTACTTAAGCCAGATGAAACCCTTGTAATACCAATATCACTAAATAAGTATGGTGACCCACCTACAAAGCTAATTATCGAGTCTAACACACCAACAACTGTTAACGTAACGATTATAGAATATAACTTGCACACCGTCATAGTCTTAGGCTATTCTAGACTCTTTATTGAGGCAGAAATACCTATCATACCAGAGAGTATTGTTGTAGAGAAGTTACCGACATTTACAGATTAATTTCTCTACACGCAAAGAGAAAAGATACGATGTATAAGCAAGCACCCACCCTCCTACCACGTCGAGTAGATAATGATTAGCAGTGTAGAGTGTAGCAATGCTCATAAGTATAGGCCAAGCATAGATTCTTCTTCCAAACCAGTTCCTCAGTATCATTGCTGACAAAACAGCCAATGCAACATGCATGCTAGGGAAAGCCGCGTACGGATTTGGGTCAATACTAGTACCAGTTATTGCTGAAGCTGCTTCTACCAGGAGATTAGGCTCTCTTTCTATAAGAGGTAGAGCAATCCAAGGCGGAGCAACAGGATAGAAAGCATAGAATAATAATGCAATAGTAGACGACAACATGAACGATAGCAAGAGCACTCTATATCTTTGCGAGTCTTTTAATGCAACATAAGCCATTAATGGTATGAAGTATGCTGGATGTAATGCATAGACAGTATTCATTATAGCTGACAAAACAATGCTATGGATACGAACAAAATAAAGCGCCAAAGGAGCGCCAAATAGTACTCTTTCAATAATAACAAACAGCCCATAATTAACTATTAGAACACCATTATCAGCAACAATACTCCTAATAGACTCATAAGCGAAGTATAGTATAGATCCTATAGCCAAG
The DNA here is from genome assembly GCA_027046265.1 of Pyrodictiaceae archaeon. GTDB lineage: Archaea > Thermoproteota > Thermoprotei_A > Sulfolobales > Pyrodictiaceae > QNYQ01. The sequence continues at coordinate 8,377 of JALTZF010000089.1, read as the reverse complement.
CCTATGACAAGCCGAGTAGAAGTACTACTAGAATCAAGCAAGCAGAATATACAACGCCGAACCCTATCAGTATTGGCATGCTTAACGCACGAAGACATAACTTTAACCCTAACCTAATCCAGAAATTCTAATAGGTAATCACAGCACTTTTATACCTAAAGGATCATACGTCATCAGCTAAAGAGAACGCTAAGAGTAACATAACAAGAAGAATAATAGAATGGATAGTGTCTAACTCCTTAAAACCATCTCTGGCTTTTCAATAATAATACTCAACCGGTGAAATATTGAGTATTGCAGGTATAGATAGAAGAATAGCACTTCACCAAATAACACCAGAAAAAGTCACAACTAAGAGGTTTACAATTAGAAAGAATGGTGACATTCTCTTGCCGCGCCATCACGTAAAGCTAGATCCAAGCCTTGAAGGAGTAAAAGCATTCAATCACCCAACTGTTAGAGCATGGTGGGATTGGCTCCTAGAAGACTACAAGCCCCCATTCACCCTTGCACTCATAACACCTTGTAGTAATGTTAAACCTTATACTAAGAGTCCTACATCAAGAAAAATACGTGGTGTCCTCAGACGCTTAGGCCTCTGGGATACTGAGACAGATAAGCCTAAAGGTATTGAGTGGCTCTACTTTTCAGACCTCCTAATACTTGTGCCTTATACGCGTGCTGAAGAGTACCCTGCTTGTTGTTATGAAGTGCCTCCAGATCTCGTACTCAAAAATAAGGAACTTAAAGATAAAGTTACTACACTACTCAGTGCCATCATGAGAGTATTGGTAAGAAAAGGTTTGAAAAAAGTTGTAGTCTATTTGCCCAGAAAACATCTGAAACTATGGAATGACGCATTAAGACATGCTAGTTTATGGCCTGATGAAATTCGTGTGAAATATAGCTTGTTTAAGGTAAGCCACCTAGAGGAGGCTATAGGATATGTTACTAGTCTGTAAGAGAATAGGAGCCTTTTGTGTTTCTAACGACCTGATAGTTTCTTGCCGCATCTTACGGATATGAGTAAGTCTATGGTTTAAAAACATAGACTTTAGTATGTCCCTATATTAAATACTGTCTCTTCTCTCATAAAGCCCTCGCTTTCCCTCTCGTTAAGGCCTAGAAAGCCTACTGCGGCAAATATTGCACCTGCCGCTGCAAAGAGTCTTGCTAGAGCCGCTGTGCCTCCAATAGCTTCTATGAAGTTTTTAGCTGCAGCATTAGCCCACGTAAGCCCTCCCCAGTCTACCACACTCCCACTAGCAGCCACAGTAGCGTCAGTAACACTGCTTGACCCTGTTGCAGCCAAGAGGAAGGCTACTGCTAGAAGGCCTGCTGCGAGCTTAAGTGAGCCATTATTTGTCTTAACGCCTAGTATCCATATCATTGCAATGCTGAGAACATAGTATGCCATTAGTAGAAGCCCGCCTGCCCCCTCCAGGCCGGAGAGGCCTGTACCATACTTCCCTGCCAGTATGCCAGCAACACCAAGAAGGCCTGCTAGCCCTACCCAACTATAGGTTGGTCTCTTAACCTCACTCCCGTATGCAAGCCATCCAGCTGCAGTTATAACAGCTGAGCCTGGCCCAGCAAATGGCGCAGACAGATAGCCTAGTGCGAGTAACAGTTTCCCATACACTATACTTCCCCAGAAACTGGTTTACCGCGATAGGATTAGAGAAAGTATGTGAGGCGTGGTAACACCACGTAGAGCTACTTTTAAACCTTACAAACAGTAGGGCTTCAAGTGTGCACAAAAATTACCGTTACGCCTTTGAGTAGAGCCAACAAGCCACTCTGTGCCCCGGCTCCACCTCTATAAGCTCTGGCTCCTCAGCCCTACACCTCTCTTGAACCCATGCATTCTCGTCAAAAGCTACACAGCGTGGTCTAAACCTGCAGCCCGCAGGTATGTGGACTGCGCTGGGTACCTCGCCTTTGATACGTAGCTCGCGTAGCTTCTTCCTATTCTCTGGGTCGGGCTCAGGTATTGCTGCTACCAACGCTCTAGTATATGGGTGTAGGGGGTTCTCTATAATATCATCTACAGGGCCCTCCTCTACTATTCTTCCAAGGTACATTACACCTATACGGTCACATACATACCGTGCAAGAGCAAGGTCGTGTGTGATGAATACTTGCGCTAGCTTAAACTTCCTGCGTAGCTCATCGAGGATTTCAAGTATCTCTGCTCTTATAGAGACATCTAGCATTGATACAGGCTCGTCACTAACTATGAACCGCGGGTTTAGTATTAGTGCTCGTGCGATAGCAACACGTTGTCTTTGACCGCCACTAAGCTGGTGAGGGTACCTTTCAATAAACTCTTCTGGCGGCGTGAGCTTCACTAGCTCAAGCGCTTTTATAACCCTTTCAAGCCTCTCTTCGTGGCCTTCGCCCATGTTGTGTATTATGAGTGGCTCTTCGAGGATGTCGCGTACACGTAGGCGGGGGTCTAAGCTTCCAAAGGGGTCTTGGAATATCATCTGCATCTCGCGGCGTAGAGGCTTAATATACTTTGAGGGCACACGGTATACGTCTACAGCTCCTTCTTCCTCAACAATAGCTTCTGGTACATGTGTTGCAATATACTCGTAGACTTCTTTCTTGGGCTTAAAGAGTACACGACCACTAACAACGTTTTCTGGTGGTGTTAACCTAATTATTGTCCTTCCAGTAGTTGTTTTCCCGCAGCCGCTTTCTCCAGCCAAACAATAGGTCTCTCCTTCGCGTACAAAGAAGCTTACACCGTCTACAGCGTGCACGTAGAGTTTAGCCCTGCCTCTTAGTACGTCAATAAAGCTTCTTGCTACGGGAAACCATACCCGTAGATCCTCTACTCTAACAATGAAATCTACCATATCAAGACTCACCTCCTGCGGAGTCGTGGCTCAACAATAGTCTCTAGAGCTAAGCCTAGGAACACGAATGCTACCGACATGAGGCCCATTAGTATTCCTGGAGGCAGTATCCACCACCATACACCATAACTTCCGCCAGCGTAAACGTAGTCGCGTGCATCAGCTAGCACTGTGCCCCATGTTGGCAGGTTGTGGCGTATGCCGAGCACGCTGAGCCCAGCCTCTGTTAGCACTGCTGCTGGCACACTGAATACAAGTGAGGCCATGGCGTAGGGTACTATCTGCGGTATGATGTGCTTGAATATAATGTAGATGTTTGAGGCACCTAGGGTTTTGGCTGCATCAACGTAGGGCTCTGATTTAATGCTGAGAGTCATAGACCTCACTATTATTGCTAGGCCACCCCAGCCAAAGATTATGAGGAATGCAATTATAACAAAGAGCATCATCCAGGGACTAGCACCCCTCTCTTGTAGTGCTGCGCCCACCAGGATGAGTATTGGTAGTGCTGGTATTGCACCCATGATGTCTATTACACGCTGTATTATCTCGTCGACCCAGCCACCATAGTAGCCGCTTATAACGCCCATCATAAGCCCTATGACTACTGCTGCTACAGCAGCTATGAAACCTATCACTAGTTCTACAGGGAAACTGTAGAGTAGTGCTCTATATATGTCTCTGCCATAGCTATCAGTACCCATGAGGCCATAAGCAGATCCCTCGATAACCATCTTAACTTCTCGGACACCAATCTCGCCAGCTTCAATAACATTCTTCAATGCTTCAAGGCTGACGCCACGTGCCAGGTAGGTAACTATTAACTCGACCTCATAGGTACCTCTTAGGGGTTTTATTACCCCATCTTCATATACTCCAAAGGCTAGTTTTACAGCGTTGCTTGTAGCATAGTCTTTTGTCATATTGGTGCCAGGATACATTGCTAGAATCTGGTTAGCGACATAGGCATCGTCGAAACGGACAGTCTTAGCCGAGGCTATTTCTGTAAGCGATCTCGGCGTAGGCTCATTGATAAGTAATACTTTACCATCTGGCCGGTGTAGCAAGACATGGACTCCAACACTAATGCTATCTGGTCTAATTAGTTTCCCTCTATATGTGAAGTTGTTTATAGCAACATCTTCAAACATTATCAATATGCCCTGCGGGAAGGCAGGATCCTTAAGCCTATATCTTAGCCTATATATTGTAGTGTACCCAAAGAGGGTTATGCCATTATAGTCCTTTGGCCTCTTATACAGCATAGTTTCAGTAGGTTCACTCATAATTTTTGATACATGCTGTGCTACCGGTACGCCGAAGTGTGAAACCCAGACTGGAGGCACTACCTCTGGGTATTCTTCCCATAGCTTACGGTCGTTCCATTCGATGTAGAAGTCCCATGGTATTGTTAGTAGAGCAAATATTGAGACCACTACAAAGAACACTATTAGGCCTAGCCCTATCTTACCCATTAATTGTCCACGAACTTCAGTTAGTATCTCACTAACACCACGAAATCTCTCCTTGAGGCTTGGCCTTCGAGCTGTAACTGCCCTAGCCACGGCTATTCTCCCTCACAATCCACGTCTAAGGGGGTTTAGATTTGTTTAGTTATGTAGACAATCTATTGTGCATATTACACATCTAAAAACACTACGTGGTATCATGTTGCTACCTAATACCTAACACGTGGGTCTAAGAGTACATATAGTACCTCTAATACGAAACGAGCAGCTACATATACTGCTGTAGTTATATAGATTAAGCCAAGTATTGTTGGCGAGTCGGCGCTCACAATAGCTGCATAGTATAGTGACCCCATGCCAGGCCACCCAAATATAGATTCAGTTATTATGAAGCCACCTATGCTGCCAGCAAGGCTGAGTATTACTAGCGTGAGTACAGGCCCAGCAATTACCCGCAGTACGTACTTCTTAACTACGAGTCTTTCTGGTAGCCCTTTTGCACGTGCGACCGCCACGAAATCCTCGCCAACCACTCTAAGGGCTATAGCTCTAACACTGTATAGCCAGCTACCGAGGAATGATATAACTACAACAAACATTGGCAGCCACGCGTACCATAGTATCATTAACATATTATGTAGTGGGTCTTCAAAGAAGTGATTGATATAGTATATCACTTCTCTATATCTCGTTGGTGCTATTCTGAGATAGTAGCCGAAAGCAAATACTGCTATAAGAGCTATCCACCATACAGGGAGCGCGTTCATTATTGCAGCATAGCTAATTGCTGCCCTATCAGCTATGCTACCACGCCTATATGCTAGAGCAGGGCCTATGCGTAATACTAGCAAAGCACAGATTAGTTCTGCTGCGGTTATCATTATTATTGTTCTCGGCAGAGCAAGCATAATTGCCTCACTAACACGTAATGGAAGTTGTTCACCAGCAACATCAGCCACTTGTGTACTCTGTACCCAGCCTAGATCGAGCTTTAATGTGCTTACAGCGAGTGGTATGACACGATAGTACCAAGGCTTGTTAAGACCATAATACTCCTCTAAGGACTGCTGATAAGCTTGCACAAGCTTATTGAGTTCTGTTGAAGGAATGTTCTGCCTTTGCAAGTTCTGTTTGTATGCTTGTACTTGCGTTATAACGATTGCCTTGAGTACTTTTTCGTCGTAGCCAGTAGCGCCTATAAGTATTGCTGAAAGGAACACTGCAATTATCAGGGCGGCAGTGAGCGTTATTCCTCGCTTAATGAGTACAGACAATACGCGCGAGGACGGCAAGGCGTCTATGCCCCACGCTAACCTATGGGTTGCTCACCTAAAAACATTAATGAATAGGCGCAAAGGAGGTATGGTAATATAGAATATACTAAAGTAGAACTAATAGAATTCAAGGATTTTATATGAGAAAAAAGCAAGTTGGTAAGAAAGTACTCCTTAGCTAACCTCTCCTTGTAAAGAGTAGTCCTAGTACTATTAGTAACAGTATTAGGTTGATTATGCTTACTATGAATGCTAGGTTAGCCTTGCTTGTTGCTGCTGAGACGTCACCGCTTAGAGCCTCAACGTTGTCGCTGACAGCTTTTACGTCTGACTTTGTTGCCAGATTGCCGAGTGTATCGCTTATCGTTGTTATCTGGCCTGCAATGTTATCGGTCTGCTGAGCAACCTTGCCAACAGCATCGCCTAGGGCTCCCACTTGCTTACTTAGAGCTGTCACCTGGTCTGCTAGCGTGGTTATCTGCTGAGTCATAGTGTTTACTAGCTGTTGAAGCTGTGTTGCGAACTGCTCGCCTAGAGTCTTGCCTAGTGCTTGTAGTTGTTCTTGTAGCCTCTGCATCTGCTCCTGGGTTGCACGCAGTTGTTCTTGTAGCCTAGTTATCTGCTCTTGTGCAGCCCTAATCTGTTCCTGTGCTGCTGAGACTGCTTCACTCACCTTGCCTATTTGCTCAGTGACTCTTGCCGTGGTCTGTAGTGTTACTACTCTCTCTGCTGGTAGGGCTACTTGTTCGCTGTAAGCTATCACTGTTAGCTCATAAGCGCTGTACTCCTCGAATGTGTCTGTTAGCTCTGGAGGCAACTCAATGACGTATGCACCAGCGCTTGGCGCGGCTTCACCGACCGCTAATACTTTACCTGTTGCTGGGTCACGTATAATGTACTTGACGTGTACTGGTGGTAGACCACTTGCTGTAACCGTTATTCTAGCTGGCTGGCCTGGCTCAACTATTGGCGCATTAACTGCTAGTATTGATGTTGGTGTTGGCTCTCCGAATACCCAGTCCGTTGGTCCAAATGGATATGTCGGGTCGCGGAATGCTTTTAGTCTCAGCATGTCTTTGTCCTTGCTGAACTCCACCAGCATGAATGGGCCATCGCTTATCCATGCATGCTTGTAAGTGGCTACCCACTCCTTGACAGCTTCTTTACGTGTCTGGAACCAAGTACCTACATCACCACCAGATACTGGTATAGTACCGTCAGGCAATGTTATGAAGCTCTTATACAGTGTGTCGAAGTCCATCTCGTCGAGTGCTGCTGCGATGTCCTTAGCGTGGTCTTCTAGTACCAGGTTGAGGTGTGGTATGTTCTCTGCCTTACTCCTAGTATCGCTTAGCGCATAGGTCTTCTTGACGAATGCTAGATAGTCATGAGCGAATAGTAGCTCTGCTGGGTTGTATAGGCTGAGTACCGCGAAGTCAGCAATGTATGCTGGGTCGAAGTGCCAGTAGTTGAGATAGACCTCAAGTGTGTTCTGGTCTGGGTTAATCTTTATAGCAACTATTCTGTCAAAGGACTCCTTGCTTGGACCAGCTATACTGCTCTCAAGACTGCTCTTCACCGGGTCGTATGTTATATCTAGTGCTACCGCCCATGCCGCCAGTACGTCTGCCCAATCTATTGTCTGACCGTGGTGCCACTTTGCACCAATGAGTTTTGACATGTCAAAGACTACTTTGCTTGTTGCCTCTGTCCTACCCAGATCCTTAGCATAGACCCACTTGTCGTTCTCTGCATCCCACCATATGGCATCGTCGGGCACCGCTAGCTTGCCCTCAGGGCCTGCAGTCTCTACTGTGAATGGTGTACGGAACGCTATTGGCTCGCCGTTGAATGGGTGGCGCCATATGAATGGGTCCCATGTAGCCCTCATCGGGTCAACGCTGTATACATCATCGAAACCGCCGTAGATCTGCCATACAGTTGCTGCTGTGAACACGTGCAGGTGGCCTACTACTATCTTGTCGCTACCAGGCTTGTAGACTCCTCTATAGAAGAATGGGTTACGTAGGCCTGCGCCGAGGTCTAGTGTTACACCACGTATGTCTGCTACTGCCGGGTTAGTGCTGAGTGTTGCAGCTATCCAGATCCTTATGCTTTCCAGTATGCCCAACTCTGTGCCTTTTCGTAGGTAGTCTATGAACTCCTCTTTGCTCTTCACTTCGCCTAGAGCTGTCGCCCTGCTGTACATGTCTATTGTGTCGTTCCTGTAGTTCCAGTAGGTCGCGTCACCCCAGCCTGGCGACCAGCCTAGCCACGCAGCAGCGAATTGTGCTAGCATCCATGGGTCCCAGCGGTCTATAGCACCTCTACCCCAGCCCTCTGTATAGAAGCCCCATTCGAAGTCAGCTGGGTTGGTGAAGTACACTTTGGGGATAGCTTCTCCGAAGGGAAGCTGTTGTCTTAGTACTTTAATTCCTAGAACTTTCTCTAGCTGGTCTGCGAAATAGTTACCTATGTCGAGACGTTCGTCTTCAATACGTATTATGCCTACAACTTGCACTGGTTTGTCCTTGTAGTACCATATACCGCCTTTCATCTCTGCGCCTATCCTTGTGAATATGTCTGTTACAACAGCTCTTGCATAATCTGGGTTGTAGCCGAACTTGTACTTTGCAACAATGTCTATAAGCTCAACATATGTTGGGTCGTCGGGGCCATAGAAGGTATACTTTGCTATGGCAAAGCCCTTATAGATGTTCTTGATTATGAAGTCGCGGTCAATCACGTAGTTTAGTGCGAATCTTATATC
>JALTZF010000088.1 GCA_027046265.1 Pyrodictiaceae archaeon | reverse complement strand
CTCCATAACTTTGTACTTAGCTAGTTAGTTAATACATTAGGTCACCAAGTCATGTCCATGTCGAGTATAGCTGGAGTGAAGTTAAGCAAAACTTGTTAACTAGATCCTAGCTATGGATAATGATAGTATTTCCACCTTTACGCTTGGCTTTTTGCAGAAGTTTATGTGCTAAGCGGCGTGTAGGTGTACCAGTATAGGCGGCTCTTCTATCTATGTTCCTATGGACAAGGCCTACATAGCCATGTACAGCTACAATAGTCACGCCAACCCCTAGTCTATTAATTTCCTCTTTTATATGTCTAAGATCATCTATTAGCTCCTCGGGCGTTGTAAGTGGGATTTCGATAACAACTTCTTCAGTACCTCTTTTATAGTCCAAGCCATAGACAACATAGCCATGCCATTTTCTCACGAAATTTTCAACAAGCTGTGTTAGTGTCCCCGTTACCGGGTTGGGATGGTATTCACTCCAACCTCTCTCTTGGACAATCGCGCTAAATTCATCTAGGTCTATTACAACAATGGTGCCTTCTACAAGGCCTCTTGAATAAGTGTCTTCGTGCTTTCTTCTACTGCTCAAGGTTCTTCCCGAGATGTTAATTAATGTTTTTCGCCTGATAAAGATCTTCTATGATTAATTGTGTTTTATGTTTTTAAAATGATAACGTGCGCATAGAAATATATAAAGCGGGGAGTTAGACAATCATTCAATTATTCCCCCACTCTAAACATAAAGCGGATACAATAAATCTCCCCAGCCAAGCTCATTTTTAACACGGAAAATAGGGGTGCTCTAAGTTATGGTAGAAGTAAGTTCTCGTGAACTTCTTCTTGAACAGGAAAAAATCTTGAAAAGAGCTGTTGACCTTTTAGGTTACGACGAAAATGTCTATGAAACACTAAAGTACCCAGAAAGAGTGATCCAAGTCAAGATTCCTGTTAGGATGAGGGATGGTAAGGTAAAGGTGTTCATTGGCTGGAGAAGCGAGCACAATAGTGCGCTAGGCCCATACAAGGGTGGCATACGTTTCCACCCAGCTACAACGATGGAGGAGGTCATAGCGTTAAGCATGATGATGACTTGGAAGAACGCTCTAGCAGGCTTACCCTATGGCGGTGGTAAGGGCGGTGTGCGTGTTGATCCACACGCTTTGACCCCTTACGAGCTTGAGCAGCTATCAAGAGGGTTCATCCGTGGGATATACAAGTACATAGGTGTGGATAAGGACATACCTGCACCAGACGTTTACACAAACCCACAGATTATGGCTTGGATGATGGACGAGTATTACAGGATTACTGGTGAAAATCAGTTTGGCATGATAACTGGTAAGCCTAAGACCCTAGGCGGCATGGAGACTAGAATCATAGCAACCGGTTTTGGCACAGCTGTATCAGCAAGAGAGGTTGCAAAGCTACTGTGGGGCGGTATTGAAGGAAAGACGGTGGCAGTCCAGGGCTATGGCAATGCAGGCTACTATGCAGCAAAGTTCCTCCACGAGATGGGTGCAATAGTTGTTGCTGTGAGCGATAGCAGAGGCGGCATCTACAACTCCAAGGGCCTAGACCCAGACGAAGTCAAGAAGGTTAAGAGTGAAAAGGGCTCAGTCATATACTACGAGAAGGCTGAGAAGAAGATAACAAATGAGCAGCTCCTAGAACTAGATGTTGATGTGCTTGTTCCTGCAGCAATAGAGAATGTCATAACAAAGGAGAACATGGAGAGGATCAAAGCCAAAGTAATTGCTGAAGCTGCGAATGGCCCAGTTACAGCTGAAGCAGACGTGTACCTATCACTACAGAAGAAGGTGATAATAATACCAGACATTCTTGCCAACGCTGGCGGCGTGATAATGAGCCACATTGAGTGGATGAACAACCGTATGGGCGGCTTCATAACAGAAGAGCAGGCACGCACGATGCTAGAGAACAAGATGGTACAGAACACCCACGCAGTATGGGAGTTCTGGCACAAGGAGCTAGATCCAGCAAAACACACAATGAGAGATGCTGCCTACGCCCTAGCCGTTAAGAGAGTAGTTGAAGCAATGAAGCTACGCGGCCTACTCTAAAACATCTCACACAATCTTGAGAGTAGACGTTAGATAGCCGCCTTGTTTTTGCTTCTCTTGCTATTCTTCTCTACTCTTATCAATTCTCACTCAAGCTAATTTGTTGTTGTAAAAACGCCGTTACCTAATTATAATCCGCCTAAGTAGTGTTGTATATCCTAGAGGTGAATGTGTTGGGTAAGCCGAAGATTTTTGTTACACGTAAACTCCCCGGTCCTTGCTTTGAGAGACTTCTACAAGAATTCGATGCTGAGGTATGGCCGGAATGGCAAGCTCCACCTTATGAGGTCATCCTTGAGAAAGTAAAGAATGTTGATGGCCTGGTCTCCCTCCTCACCGACAAGATCGATTGTAACCTCTTGAGTGAAGGTGCGAAACATGGTCTCAAGATAGTATCTCAATATGCTGTAGGGTACGATAATATAGATGTTGAGTGTGCCGCAAGGCTTGGCATATACGTCACTAATACACCTGGCGTACTCACAGAGTCTACGGCTGAGCTTACTTGGGCGCTAATACTCGCAGCTGCAAGGCACATTGTTAGAGCTGACAAGTATGTTAGGAGTGGAGAGTGGTACCGTAGCAAGACGGGCTGGCATCCAGAGCTATTCCTTGGCATGGAACTTCAAGGGAAGACCCTGGGCATCATAGGGTTTGGGCGAATAGGCAGGGCTGTCGCAAGGATAGGTGCAAAAGGCTTTGGTATGAAGGTTCTCTACTACGACAAATACCGTGCACCCAAGGAGGTAGAAGAGGAACTCAATGCTAAGTACGTCTCTCTCGAAGAGTTGCTCCGCGAAGCAGACATTGTAAGCATACATGTACCCTTAACACCTGAGACTAAAGGCATGATTGGAGAGAAAGAGCTGCGAATGATGAAGCCTACAGCAGTACTAGTTAACACAGCGAGGGGAGCAGTCGTTGACATAGATGCTCTAACTAAGGCGCTAAAGGAAGGATGGATAGCCGCGGCAGGACTTGACGTATTTCCTGTGGAACCATTCCCGCCAGACCATCCAATAATGAAGCTTGACAATGTTGTGGTAGTACCACACATAGGCTCGGCAACACGCGAAGCACGTTATCAGATGACGTGTGCTGTTCTAGAGAACCTACTAGCCTTTAAGCGCGGAGAGGTGCCACCCAATCTGGTCAATAAGGAGGTTGTAGAGAAAAGGAAGCCAGGCTTTTAGTCTTCTACTATATTCTCAACTCTTTTTAGCTCATCATCCCGGTTAACGGCTCCAACTATAGCTATATAACCTCCATGGTCTGGAACTATTATTCTACGTTTTCCAGGCCAAAACTCAACGATGCCACACACCTCGACTACAGTATTTAATGGTATTTCTAGGAACCTAAGCCTATGGGTAAACACAGTAACGCTCTCACGACTGTTGCAGAGAATATACACTGCTGGTATGGTGAAGGGATATGCTCTGCATACTTTCCCCCTAACACACACTTTGCCGCCTTTTCTTACATGGAAACACTTGCCAGGCTTTATGCATGATACGAGCTTGACATTATACTCATACCCTTTATATAGCCCAAAGAGAAGCCTCCTAGTGGCTAGCATGCTATGTAGTATTTTATCGCTCTCTGACCAAGCATGCCCTACACCCATGAAGGGCTTTAGTGTACCTTCTAACCTCAAGTCCCTCAGTAGCTTATAGACTCTGTAAGCATTGCCGAAGCCGTAGACGACGATGTCTATGTCACTTGCATTCTCTGGGTTATATGCGAGTCCTCCAGTAAAGCCGGCATATATAGGGTCGCTAATACTACTTGTAATGTACTCGATAAGCTCTAGAGCACTCCGGCATATTCTAGAGGATGTGCATGTTTTTTTAGCTCCAACGTAGGCATCGTAAGGTGGCTGTAGTCTTACAGTGGTAGAGGATGGGTTTATGACTGGGCGCTTGCCGCCAAGGCAGTGATCGTCGTGTATCAAGTCTGGCTCGTATCTCTCTAGCATGTATATAGAACTTGTATAGTCCCAGGATTTTGTGTCATGTACGATTCTGGGAACATAGTAAAGGAGAGGTAAAGGGTGCAGACAACCCTTGATGAAGCCCACACTATGTCGGGTATAGGCTATCCATCCTTCGACAGGGCCTAGGTTTTCTTGTGCTAAAAAGTTAGTATATTCTTGCACACTCGGGAGCCTCCTTTCTTGCGCAGAGTGTTATACTCTCGCTACTCTTCCTGACGGCATTGCCTACGAATCTTAGTATGTATAGTATGCGTTGCAGGTTTGATACTACCTCGGAGCGGTTTGCAGCGTTGAACTCTTTACAGTAATTGTATCGGCATAACTTTACTGTTGTACCAGTGACTCCAAAGCGTAAGTGGTCTCTTTGGAAGAAGAGAGAGTTGGCATCAAAGCGTATCACTGTCTCTGGCTTAATGCGTAGTAGTATTATGGCGTCACCCTCTGTGTATAGTCTCCATGAAGTACAGACTGGCACTATTCTCGTATCAGGTACCTTTACTGCTTGCGAAATACAGTGTAGCCTCTTCATGCTACGTGCTATTTCTTCAATGAGCTCTGTTATGTTGTATACTGTATTATTTGCTTTCATTTCTGCGAGCGACTCAGCAGGCTTAATTGATGACCTTATCTTCTCGGCTAACCCTTCCAGCATTTTGGCTGACTCTTCAAGCCTCTCAACAAGCAGCACAGATGCTCACCCAGGAGCGGTTCTCACTTGCTAAGCCCACTTTTATATGATAGCATCATCCTGCATGTTGCTGTGAGAGTATTATAGTAGCTTTTGTCTAAGTTTCGTCCGGTATTATAGGTTCTCGCCCTGGTAAAAGCCCCTATAAACTATGCCATTAGGAGGAGTGACATTTAGTAACACCAGTTGCGCTACCCGTGCACCCCTACTAAGTCTAATCCCATGCTCGTTGAACACAACCAATAAACCTTCGCCTCTACCACGATAACCTGGATCCCATACTGTACAGTGTAGAACTGCACCCATCCTCAAGAGGCTACTTCGAGGAAAGCATAACCCTACGCTTGTCGGAGGTATCATAACTGCTTCGAGGAACCTCACCTTGTATGCTCCTGGCCTAAGAAGCCAGGCACCATCGTTTACTTCTAATCTCTCTGTTGGAGGGAGTTCTCTCTCCTTTGAACCGAGAAAGCCAGCACCCTTAAACACATGTATTTCACCTACTCTCAGATCTACACCCGCAGGCTGTACTTGGTTAGACTCAATGCTATGATCTAGAAAGATTAGCCGTGATATACTGCCTGGCAAGACCATGCCTCCAGACCCTCTCCTTAAGACTATTTCACAAGTGTACAGTAAGGGGAAAGGAGTTAGGGCATATCATGCTTAGCTTTTTACCCATAAGGGCCCCTTTAGAGCTATGTAAGGGAAAGGGATGAGGGATGAGTGAAGTTTATGGTGTTTGTGTTAGAGACTGGTTGTCTGTGGCATTAAGGATAGTTTCTCTTCCAGACTTCAATAGAGTTCATGGGCACGACTATGTGGTCTTTGTGTGTGTTGAGGGAAGGCTTGGTATCGATAATATAGTTGTTAACCACGAAGATCTTGCTAGGTATTTAAAAGCATGTAAAAGTGGTATTGATTATACGTATTTGAATGAATCTCTTGGAACCAATAATCCTACAGCCGAGGCTGTAGCTAGTGCATTGAAAAAGTGTCTGGAGTTAAAGCTTTCAGAGGCTCGGAGAGAATATGGTGTTAGGTTGGTACTTATTGTAGTGTGTACACCTAGAGGACAATGTTCCTACGTGAGGACGGACCATAAAGGCCCCGGTAATAGAAGTGATAACTCCTCTCACTGCTCTGGCTAGCTAATTAACCCCTAAGAGTACTCTTTTTATTTGTAGAGGGAGCTTAATTGACAGAAATTGAACGGCTGACAACTGGTGTACAAGGCTTTGACGAACTTATTGGCGGGGGTATTCCTAGGGGTTTCTTTGTTGCAGTAGTCGGTGAGCCGGGGACAGGGAAGACTATATTTTCAATACACTTCATAGCTGAAGGCATACGTCTCGGCGATAAGAACATATACGTGACTACTGAGGAGTCTAAGGAGAGCATCATTAGGCAGGCGGCTATGTTTGGCTTTGATTTTGAACGTGCTATCCGGGAAAAGAAACTTGTGATAATAGACGCGCTTATGGGTTATAGGGATGACCCTTGGAGTCTTACTGATCTCAGTGTTGAAGAGCTTGTAAACAAGATAATAGAAGCTAAACGCTTCCTAGGCTATGGCAGAGCTAGGCTCGTCATAGACTCTATGTCTGCTTTTTGGCTTGATAAGCCAGCTATGGCGAGGAAATACAGTTACTATGTTAAACGAGTCCTCTACCGTTGGGACTTCACAGCTCTACTCACAAGCCAGTATGCGGTTACTACAAGCCTGGGCTTCGGGTTCGGCATAGAACATGTTGCAGACGGAATAATAAGGTTTAGAAAATCTATCGTGAGAGGAGAGCTGAAGAGGTATGTTATAATCGAGAAGATGAGGCAGACAGAGCATAGTCTGAGAATGTACGAGGTAGAGATACGTGATGGTGTTGGAATGCGTGTCGTGGGGCCTACACGGTACCGTAAGGAGGACACGGTGTTACCAGCCTCTGTTACTGCGAGGATGATTGTGTCCGAGCTTCAGAAACTTCTTGAGATACCTGAAGACATTAGTGGAAGTAGAGAGGACTAGAGTATCCCTATAACGTACTAGCTAAGAGTTAGAGAGGGGTATCCCGACAATGACTAGGCATGGCTACTATGTTAGATGGGGTAGAGGTGCACTGCACTTAGCGGTTTCTAGTGATGTACTAGAAGTCACTGCAGCTAATGCTAACATAGTCTTTGAGCCTAGATCAGTGATTGTTGAGGCAAAATATACCTATAAAAAGGATGTTGAGGGGACAAACAAGAGAAACCTCTACATAGGCTTTGCGGAAGAGATAAAGCCTCTAGAAGCACCTAGAGTAGACATTGCAAGCAGGAACTATATTGGGTACTTCGAAGTCATCTATACTGATTTAGAGTTTGAGAGATATCTAACAGTTATAACGCCTGCGAGCTTCCTCTACGACTACGTAGTACTGACGAGTAGTGAGCTAATGTTACAGATGAGTCCTAGGCGCAAGGTTTACTTCGAGGAGGAACCCTATGATAAACTCATAGTCTACATAACATAGCATAAGAGCATCATCTTACTAGTCTTCTTCTTCACTTAGTGTATATAATATGTTTCGTGTGATATCATGGTAATAACGCATTGTGTAGCCTGACAGGGCTGACTATACTTAGGTAATACGGAGTAATACATGGTCTATGTTGGAGGGTATATGCGCGGATTATTAGTGTTGATTATACCCGTGTACTCTTCATTGCTAATCCTCATATGGTATTACCCGTACCCCAGGATAGTATCGGCTCAAACGAGGCTTGTACTAGATAGTATTAACGGTGTCAAACGGTGTCAACAGCAAGCGATACTATGCAACTGGAACTTATTGTCCGTAGCCTAGTAGAGCCAGTAGCTGAGGAGGAGGCTAAGCGTCTACTACTTAGAGAGATCTATCGTAGCGTGTCAAAACACTATAGGGAGAGGGCACCTAATGGAGGCCTACTAGCATCCTTGCCGGAGTGCGTTAAAGAGTTTGCTGAGGAAAAGGCGGACGAGCCTTGTAGTGATGACATGGGGTTTACCTATAATGCTCTCCGCGTCCTCTTTAGCAGATATCTTACACGTGATGCTTATGGCAGGCCCATTGAGACACCTAGCATGGTTATGATGCGTGTGGCCCTAGGCTTTAGCAAGCGTGTAAACCCAGGCAGGCTATATGACCTACTAATATCTAGAAGGTTCATGTTTAACAGCCCGACACTCTTCAACATGTATGCTGATGGTGCACGAGGCACGTTATCAGCCTGCTATGTCACCCCAGTATACGATGATATGAAGGCAATAATGGATGCTGCTACAGTACAAGCAATGACTTTTAAGTGGGGTGGAGGACAGGGCTTCAGCTTCTCTGAGCTGAGGCCGCGATGGGATGTTGTAAAGGGCACTTCTGGCTATGCCTCTGGGCCAATAAGCTTCATGCGGATATACGACATGGTCACTGAGATGGTTAAGCAGGGTGGGAAGCGGCGCGGAGCAAACATGGGTATTATGCATGCATGGCACCCAGACATATACAACCCCCACTTCAACTCATGGCATGCCCTCCGCAACCTACTACCACCCCAGGTAAGAGCCCTCATTTCGCAGGTCAAGGAGCTGGTGGAGTTCCTCGAGGAGGAGGGCTACGAGGTAGACCCTGTGTTCCGTGAGACTGTTCTGAGGCTTAGCGAGGAGGGCTGGGAGACTGTTGAGGATGCAGGCTTTATACAAGCCAAAGAGCCGCCGTTGCATGATGCAAACATGACTAACTTCAATATAAGCGTCGCAGCAAATGATGCCTTCATGCAGGCTGTGTTGGAGGATAGGGAGTGGTGGATGGTAAACCCGAGGTATAGTGCCGACCCAGAAAGCGGGGTTTACAAGCTACACTACACAGTCTCCAGGGCTACTGGGCTGGGCCGGCTCGGGGAAATCCTAGAGAAGAATCCTTGGCTACTAGAGAACCCGTACCTTAACCTTTACGAGGACGTGCTCGAGGAGGCTAAGGAGAAAGCTCTAAGAGATGCTGAGGAGGCTGGGTATAAGCCTGACCAGAAGAACCCCTATGCGTGGAAGACACAGGCTAAGAGGATTTGGGAGAAGATTGTTGAGAATGCGTGGGCTGGCGGGGACCCGGGCCTATTCTACGTTGACAACCACAACAAGTGGAGCCCGACACCCTGGCTAGGAGCCGTAAACGCTACTAATCCCTGCGGAGAACAGCCATTGTACCCGTTTGAGAGTTGTAACCTTGGCTCAGTGTCTCTGGAGAAGTATGTTGCTGGGGGGAGGTTTGATGTTGAGAAGTTTATGCAGGATGTCCAGGACATTGTTGATGCTATGGATGCTGTTATAGACCTTAACAACCATCCTGACCCGAGGCAGGACAAGGCCAACAAGTTTACCCGCAAGATAGGCCTCGGCGTAATGGGCCTCGCCGACGCGCTCGCAAGGCTAGGCTACCCCTATGACAGCGATGAGGCTGTAGCATTCACGTTGATATCTATGGCCGCGTTGGAGGTCTATGCGTGGAAGCGGAGCTGGGAGCTGGGGGCCAAGCTGGGCCATGCCCCGGCATTCGGGTGCAAGCGCTACGACTGGAAGAGGATGACGTGTGTGGAAGAGGGTGAGCCTGAAGAGCTACTAGACCTCCACACCCCAGCACTAGTGAAGGCTGGCTTCGTGGTGAGATTCGAGGATGGATGGGTCAAGGTTAGATACCACTCAGCAAGCATTCCCGGGGAAGTCTTGGAGCGAGTCACTGGTGTTGCGAGAGAACGTGTTGAAGGCGATGGTGGTCTAAGGCTTGTAAGGGAGGAGGTCTTGGAGCGTGTCGCCAGGAAAGTGTTTGGTGTGACTCGGGAGATGGCCTGGGAGGCTCTCCGCTTACACCCTGTTAAGGCCGCTAATAGTCCAAGACACTTGCTAGCCCTAGCAGTGTGGATGCCCCACGCGGCGTGGGAGATACTGAAGGTCTACGGGCGCTTGCTTGGCGCGCGTGCCCCAAGGAATACTGTTGTCACCACTGTGGCTCCCACGGGGACTATAAGCATCATAGCTGGTACTAGTAGCGGCATAGAACCCTACTTTGCGCTAGTCTACAAGCGCCGTGTGACTGTGGGAGAGTTCCTCGAGGTTGTCCGGGAGTTCCGGGCCCGGATACTGGAGGCGGCTAAGGAGTATAGTGTCCCAGAAGACGCTATCCGGGTGGTTTACGAGACTATTAGCCAGCACAAGGGCTCTCTGAGGTGGGCACTGGAGGAGTTGAGAGACAAGCTTATACAAATGGGTATAATGGATGGGTTCCTGGCCGAAGTCGAGAGGCTAGCAAAGCTGTTCACTATGAGTATGGACTTCGACGTATGGTACCACCTTGCACACCAGATAGCTGCCCAGCTGTATGTGGACCAGGCGATAAGTAAGACTATAAACTTGCGGAGAGAAGCAAGTGTAGACGAGGTCTACACAGCATACCTAGTAGCATGGCTTGGCGGACTTAAGGGGGTAACAGTCTACCGTGACGAGAGCAAAGGCATGCAGGTAATATACTTTGGCGGCGAACAAAAGCAACTGGATAAAGCACCCGTGAGAAGGAAGAGAAGAAAAAGCAAAGCTATGAGAATGACTCACTTAAAGCGTAAGCTAAAACAAGAGGAAGCTAGTAAGGATGAGAAGTTAGTAAAACTCTTTGAAACAAAGGAGTCCAATAGTGGTGAAGTCGTTGTCGAGTTAACAGAGAATAGTACATGTACAACATGTGATCTTTAAGCTCCTCTCGTCCCTGATTCTAGGCTCTCCTTGCCTATAATGCTTCTTACAAGCAGTCTAAGCTTTTTAGAGTTATCCTCATCAAGGTATTGAATAACTGTTTCTAGTTGAGTTAAAGCCTTTTCAAGTACTTTGTGCCTAGCCTTAGCTAACCCGGGCCTTTTCATAACCAACATTAAGTGTACAGGCACCTTATATTCTAACCATAGCTTCTCTAGGAGTTCTTCTATAAGTTGCCTTATCTCCCAGTGCGCGTGTGGATGTAGCCTTGTTGCAGCTATGTGGATTACTTCTCTGAGATTTGTAGTGACCATTATATGTGCAGCAAGTGCATCAGGTTGCGCATAGCGTAGACTTGAGTCTACTCCTTTACCCTCAGCATTAAGTATCATTCTGAAATATTCTACACACGCGTTAACTACTTTGTCTTGATGTTCGCTAGGTATTATGCATAACTCCTTAACAGCAGACTCGTCGCCTCCTGCAGCCTTTACAATAAGTGGATAAAGAAGGCCTATGCGTTTATCATCTGCACGAAAAGCCTCTAGTCCAAGTATGCGCGTACTAGTCTGTGCATAACTAGCATGTCTATGTCTTATCAGCTCATGTGTACATATCCTGCTACATTTGGCCACAAATTGTATAGTTACATGCTCAAGAACGCTCTCATAGCCTTGACGTTCGCTGCAAGGCGTATCTACAGCTTGTATAGCCCATGCTACAGCGTCCCAGAACGGGTAGTCGTTAGCATAGTGTTCTGGGCTCTTGATAAAGGTTTTGCCTTGGCTTACTTTCACCGCAAGAACAATAGAGTTAGGCCAACCATAAATTCTTAGGAATAGTATTTTCTTCTCCTCTTCTTCTCTCCCCAATAACCCCCTTAGCGAAGGTTTAGGTAGATGTATTGTGTTTAAAAAGTGTGAGAGTTTTTGTGTTATATAGCCTTAGCTGGATGGCAGTATTATGTATTCACCTATGCGGCGTAGGTCTGGACTAAAGCTAGCTATCTTTTGAACCTTGAGTTTGTCGGCAATAACTAGTGTTATAGCATCACTTAGTGATAGAACATGCTTCTTGGCCTTTTCAAGAGCCTCAGCTATGTCTCTCGCGGTTACATTGTAGACTACTACTTTTCCAGAATACTCTAGCTGAGCCAAATAGGATGCGAGCTGGAGAGCTTTCTCGTATACTTTACTCCTTGCATTGGTGTCACTAAACTTTTCGAGCGCTTCATCAACACTCTTTATGCCATACTCAGTACTTATAGCCGCTATAGAGAGAGCAGTTAATGCTTCAATAATTGCTGTCGACGGAATGACAACTTGGTCGACACCTTCCTCAACTCTGCTAAACAAGTTTACAGCAAACTCTGCTCCTTGCTCACCAGTAACAAGCCTTATCAAGACAGTTGAATCCACAAGGATAAGATTCACCATAGCTTAAACACCTCTTTTAAACACACGGTTTTTATCCTAGTCTAACAAGCTTCTCAAGCTTCTCTACAGATATTTTAGTGCCTTCAACAATGCCTCTAACCTTCTTGACGGTTGGCGCCCTACTATACTTTATGAATAATCTCATTGACTCACGTATAGCCTCACTCCTGCTCATACCATGTGCTTGTGCCACTTCATCAAATTCTCGCAGTAAGTCGCTCGGAACACGGACATATATAGCTGATGGCGCACTCATCCTAGTCTACACCCCAACACACATATAACGCTCGAATCACGTTCTTGCGTGTATATAGAACAGTAGACAGTATAATATAAACTTTGTCTCCAAAACTGTATATACTCATCAATGCCAGATTATTACTAATACAATTCACAAATAGTTTGTCTAGTTGTAAATACAGTTTATCAAGAAACTAAAATGATAACCCTAAGCTAGGACAATATATAAATAACACCATCATGTATAGTATAATATATTGTAGATACCAAATGCAAAAATCTATATCGGTGTATCAGTAACAGTTATAGTGATCATATCATCCCTATTAATAGCATACTCGCTCTACAATGACGGCTTCTACCGGCCCGTACTGGGAGGAGTGATGGTCTCTGCCGGTGATTACTTCGGAACGTCAGGCTATGTAGTTGAAGACCAATCAACTGGAGAAAGATTCCTACTCATAGTGTACCACCTGCCCAAGCGCGCGGGCACCTACGAAATCTACCAGCCAGATACTTTAAGCAGCTATTACTACATTGGTAACGTCGTAAATTATAATGAGTATGTTGATGCAGCCATAGTAAGAGCTAATGAAGAATTAGGAGTAGAATTCGATCCTAGAATAAGGCTCCCCGATGGAAGCTATGTAACGCTAACCGACATAGTTACATGGAGCGAATTGCCTACTCTTGCCTTACTTAGATACCAAGCCAACATCATGGGTGTAGTCTCAGGACATGTATCCTCCGTAATAGCAGGTTACACTACGTCATATCATTATAGAGATCAATACAACGAGACTGGCGAATTACGTTATGTAATATTCTTGGCATCATGTGTAACTACCGAGGGTGATAGTGGCGCCCCCTCATGGGTTCCTCGCTGGGGTGGTAACGAGTTATTAGGCCATGTATACGGGTGTGACCTCAATACAAATAGGACGATAGTTGTTTCCGCAGCCTTCATTGAAGAGTACTTATTAGTCACTCCTGTTGTGGGGTGAATAAAGAAATGCCCTCTCAGCGATATATACTTATTATTGAATTCCTAGCCTTAATTTTAGTTTTGCAATTCCTTAATATTGCATACACGACAAGTAATGCAACAGAAATAAAAGATGTGGAGAATGCATACAATCTAATTGTCTGCCCTGATCCTAGGAGATTGGTATCAAATGTTCTAGCTACATCAGCTGACGGTAGAGTTCTTGTTTTCCGTGAAGGTAGTGATCCTTTGAGAGATTGCGCTAGTAAGGTCATATCACTTATAGAGGCTCTACCTCGGCCTCTTGAACTGAATAAGAGTGTGGAGATGAACATGGAGTACTATACTAGGCTTGTAGAGTTGACTATTAACCGACTGGTTGCAATGAGGCAGGTAAGTATATCGTTAAAAGAGTTTATTAGGGAGCATGGCTTTCAAATACTTGTTACTCGTCTTTATGGAGATAAGCTTGCACTTGTTATCGTTGCAACATCTAGGCCTGGCGGTTTAGGAGAAGAATTTGCACATATTGTTGCAGAGGCTGTAACGAGAGTGTTCAATATTTATTTCAAAAGTGTTGTTGTTGTTATCTACACGGATCCGAACCCATCTAAAACGATGAGCTTGCTCGTTAAGCGTATTAGATGGCTTCTCGACTCTTTTGCTGAAAAGGGTATAACAATAGCTTTAGGCTATGATATAGGTATTCCAGTAATAAATGTTCAGAAGGAGGCAGTTAGCCATGTGGGTAGCGTACAGAGGTTTGCGGATATCATAGCAGAGAATCTTCTGGAGGATAGTTGGGTTATTGTTGTCTTGTTGGATGAGCCTATTAGGGCTTATGAGCAGCTTGGCACTCATACTGCTAGTGATTCTGCCTCCAGGGATGTAGCAGCTTCTCCGACAGCTCTACCCGCTACCAGTGATTATCGTTGTGAAGCTATACAGGATACTACAAAGACTATGGAGCCGTCGAGGACTAAGACTACTGTGGCCTCGACAAGCCGCACTAATGTTGAAGCACGCACAGAGCTTGTTCATACGTCAACTGCTTTGACAACTTCGGCTGTAATTGTGTCGGTGGGGGAGGCTGTGGAGAGTGTGAACATGGTGGAGTCTAGTACCTCTAGTGTTTCCGGGTACAATCCCTATGTGGTGGTTGGTGTGGTTGTAGTAGTCGTCTTAGCTATCATTGCTGCTATTCTGCTGTTTCTGCACAGGCGTTAAGGGGGTTCTTGCTCTTTTACTCTTTTTTTGTCTTTGGGGATTGTAGGAAGGAATATAATCTGCTTGGGTTTAGAGGGCTAGAAGAGCTGGGTTGAAAGTGTATGACGCGGAGGGTGTACACTAAGTATAGGAGGGTTCTTGAGGAGCTCAAGCTTAAGCAGCTTGATGTGTATAGGTTCAAGGATAGGGATGTATTGCGGGTTATGTTGCCTGATGGAAGTGTAAAACTTGTCGAGCTTCCGCGTAAGCGTGAAGAGATGACTCTTGAGGAGTTTAAGAAGCATATTCTTTCAGTCATAAAGATAGAGTGATCATTATTCTCTTGTCATTCTTTTGTGGATTGTTGTCTTCTTATTCTGGCTTCATAGTGTTAGTATATCTCAATAAAGTCTGCTATTTTGACTAGTAGGTCGAGTAGGCCGGGTATCCTGTCGTCAAGCGCCTCTACGGCTTTTATTGTGCCGCCGAACCGGAGCATGTACCCGTACGCTATGCTGCAGAGGGGCCTGTTTGAGTGTCTACACTCAAAAGTAGCTACTTGTTTCTCGTTGGAATAGTTAAACACCATAGTATCATCAGAAAGTGAAGCTTCCTCTGTTAGTCTTGAGTTTACTAGTATGCTAAGAGGGTAACCTTCATATTCTAGCATACTCATGCCTGTTACAGCACTGTTAGAGAGTGCTGCATGCGCCAAGGCTAGATATGCATACTCTGGATCCTCCGTGATGTTGTGTACGAGGCTTCGTGGCTTACCTCCTTTGATTAGGATTCCACATTTTTCTTTCTCACAAGTTATGCTTGAATCGTATCCCATTGATAGCATTAGCGAGCTGAGTTCATTCATTTCAATAGACCCTCTTGATACATTCCTGATTTCAACTCTCCACACCCTCTTATCACAAGTTAGGATGGGTAAAGTTGCTAGGAGAGACGCTATAGCACAGCCCGGTATCCTGGCCTTAGAGCTTGCTGTGTGTTTACCTATAGTGTCTTTCTTTGTGATAGTTAGTGCTAGAGTGTTCTGATCATATCTTACCTGTGCATTGCCATTGAGTATTTTCTTAGCCGCTTCTAGCCACTTTCCACCCCTGAGTACTCCATGAAGGCTTAGTCTTAGAGGAGTTTTTGCAGCATAACTTGCTAAGATGACTCCTGCTAGTAATGGGCCCCAAGGCTTGTACATGCGGCCAAATAAGACTCTCTTGCTAGGCCCTCTCATCCCTTCTACAACTATCAGCCGGGCCATAGACTCTCCATGCCAAGCCTTTGCTCCTAGCATGTGTACTGCCTCAATAAACAATTTTATTGGGGCTCTTAGTAGTTCTGGATAAGAGGCTCTTATAGCTAGCTGTTCTCCATAATCAAGCCGTACAGCTGCTAGTGGCAGAATAAGCGATAGTGTTAGTAGCCCACATCGTACCTCGAAGACGCCCTTCTTTGGTGCTTCAGTATCAGTTACTTCTACAGTGTCAGCGGACAACTCTTCAATTCTGTAGCCTAGTATTCGAAGCCCATTAATGAGTTCTCTCATACATCCACTCCTCAACGGGACACCCTTAACGGTGACGCTCCCCTGTATAGCTGCAAGTACAGTTGTGATCATAGAATCTCTAAGCGACCTAGGAGCTTCAGCTTCTACAGTTATGCCGGGCCCTTCCTCGCAAAGCTTCGCAGTGAGCTGCATAGTCTTTTACACCTTCGTATTCCCATGCATGCACGCGTGAGAGCAAGAAAGGGTGTAATTAATTCTTGGCTGTGCCGCACACTGTGCATAGCGATGTTCTCCCTGAGAACTATGGGGTCAGGGCGCGAAACCTTCAACATCCCCTTCTGAGGGTTAGCGGGCAACCGCAAGGACCCAGCTCTTCATCCCAACCACATAACTATGTCGATATTGCCTTCTCTCCTTATTAGTTTAACTACACAATTTTGCCGTCAACTCTATGGGAGGGGAGGCGATACTAGTGCGCGCCACACGCAACATGGTGAGGGCTCTTGGGTGTTGATAAAGAACTTGAAGAGTATGTTAGTTGGCTTCTGGGGAGTAGTCAAAAATGCCTTCCTAGCCGCGCTATCGATAGACTTTTGGATGCTATTCTAGACCAAATAAATGGCGTTGAGAGGAACTATGTCGTAGAATTAGATTGTGATATGAGGATAGTTGTACCCTCAACTTATGCATTTGACGTGTGGGCAAACATCCTTCATGTATATTGTTTTGATGACTATATGTTGGAGGAGGCTACTGGTATTGATGTAGGTGTAGTCATTGATGCTGGGGCTTTTATAGGGTTAGCCACATTGAAGTTTGCTTCACATTACCCTAATGCGCGTATAGTGGCTGTTGAGCCTAACCCCTACGTTGTGGACTACTTAAGGTTAAACATAGAAATGAACAAGTTGGGTGATAGAGTAGTCATTGAGAGTGCTGCCTTAGCGAGTAGAAGTGGTCAAGGCGTACTGTTTGTGCCTAAGGATTCTCCTATTAATGCTAGTTTACATAAGGAGTACGCTGTTAAATATGGTGATGGAGATGTACTTATGGTTAATGTTAGGCTGAAGACGCTAGATGACATAGTACGTGACTATAAGCTAAATCGTGTAGATGTGTTAAAGCTTGATATTGAAGGAGAAGAGGCGAATGTTGTTGAGCATGCGGTAAATAGTAGTGTACTACACAGAATGGGTGTTAAGATGATAATTGTTGAAGCACATAGAGAGGATGACAGTGGTAGGATAGCAGATCTGCTAAGGGGGGAAGGCTACTCTTGTAATTTGAGGTGGCTCAGTGGTACAGAACAGTGGATTGTGGCGTGTGTGAGGTAAGTTTCATGCCAAACTAGTATAGACTTGTCTCCTCATCTTCTTACGAGGCGGTCTGGCTTGTATACGCGTGCTGAACCTATGAAGAGTCCTAGGCTTAATAATATAACTATTAAGCTATGTTCAAGTGCCCTAACTATGTTCCCTAGAGCATAGGAATGAATGGCTAGTACAGTGTGGGTGTACGGTACTATGTACATTATGGCCTTTATAGGTGCAGGTAATGCTTGTATATCAACGAAGAGAGCTGAGAAGAATATCAACATGGCAGTACCAGTGATGATGCTTGTTAGGAGAGTTGCAGTGCGCTGGCCTGGCACTAGCAGTGTTGCAAATATGGTTATTGATACTGTTACGAGAATAGCTAGTATTGTTTGGAGAGAATGGAAGAGAGCTACGGATACTGGTGTTGCTGAGCCTGCAAGTACAGCGTAGCCATAAGCTAGTGCAGCTACAAGGTCTAAACTACCAGCGATAGCTACTGCGGCCATGGAGCCCAAGGTCTTACCTATAACAAATTCTGTGCCTCGAAGAGGAGTTACGGCAAGTATCTCACCAGTACCACTCTCTCGTTCACGTGCCACAGCGTCAGCTACAGCTATAGCTGCAGGGTTTAATACGAAGAACACTGCAAATGCGAGGAAGCGAGCTATTTCAGCCTTTTCCTCAGCTCCTGGAGGCGCTATTGCTCCAGTCTCTGTTACAGCTTCTGAGACTATGCGTACAGGTTCGAGCACGTAGTCGGGGTTTAGTTGTAGGCCGGCAATCTCAGAGAGTCTCTTAACACGCTCTGCGGCAAGTACGCGGGAGAATACACTTAATGCTGTATTTATGATTGATTCAGCATCAGTTGCAGCAGGGCTACCAACAAGCTTGTATAACCTGACAATCACTGGATTCCCAAGCGACGAAGCGTTCTCACTAAAGTTACGTGGTATAATCAATGTTACTGTAGCACCAGGCACTGACCCGCAGCTATTAACACTATAGACTATGGTTATATTGAAGGGGGTATACTTAGTAATGTATTCTTTTATGAGGCGCGCTAAAGCCTCAGCGTAGGCCCCTTCATCGCAAATATTAATGGCTACAAGGCCTTTTTGCTGAGTCTTAAGCCCTGCAACCATTAAGCCCAATAATGGGAATAAGAAAGCCGATATAACCATTAATGCTATAGTCCTGCGGTCACGCAAGAATTCGCGTGCATCCTTTGACGCTAGAGCCCTTATCCTGCCTAGCCCCGACGTGTTCATAGTGGTCACCTTGAAGTTGCTTTGACAAAGGCTTCCTCGAGGTCGTGTGCGTTGTACTTCTCTAGGAGTTCTCTTGGTGTGCCAAGTGCAACTATTCTACCCCTATTAATGAAAGCCACAGTATCAGCTAAGCGTTCAACCTCGAACATGTTGTGGCTGCTCAAGATTATCGTCTTTCCTTTTTCGGCTTCACCCTTGATGAGTTTTCTTATGTGTACAGCTGAATGCACATCAAGCCCTGCCGTGGGTTCGTCTAAGACTAGTATTGGGGTCTCTAAAGCTAATGCAATGCCTAGCAGTAAACGTCTTTTCATGCCTTTACTATACTCCTGAACTTTTCTTCTGAGATCTCTGGCACTAAGACCAGTATACTCTGCTGCTCTGTCCGCTAATCGCTTAGCATGGGTTCTATTGTTTGTATAGAGTAATGCGTAGAAGTACAAGTGCTCATACCCAGTTAGACGCGGGTAGACAGCTGATTCTTCCGGCACATATGATGCAACTCCCTGTAGGCTTCGTATCTTCTTGCCACAAAGATATATATCGCCTGTCGATGGTCTGTAAATCCCGAGCAACATCCTTATTGTAGTAGTTTTTCCTGCACCATTCGGACCTACTAATGCAAAAATTTCACCTCTATTAATCCTGAAGCTTATTGGGCCTATTCGGGGCCCTTTCTTAAATTCTTTAACGAGTCCCTCGACAACAAGCATGTGGGTTGACTGAGGGCATATAGGTAAATTGGTCATTTCTGTTTACACCTTTGCTGCTAGTACTAGGATTGTTGGTCTTTCAGGTAGGAACTCTTTGCTCAATTCTATCTCGTTGCTTTCATGACGTACAATACGCCACTTTTTTGCGTATCGCAAAAGCGTGTCAAGAGGATCTAGAGGTAATTGTATGCCAGGTATCCAGTAGTGTATAGGCACGAGTACTTTGGCACTCAGCGATTCTGCTACTTCAAGAGCTTGTTTAGGATGTAGAGTGTAGACATCGCCAGCTGGCACAAAAACTATGTCAGCACTAGCTAACTCCTTCGCTTCATCTTCTTTTAAGGGTCTGCCAAGATCGGACAAGTGTACTAAAGCCATATCCCCAGCTTCAATCCTATAAGCTACGACGTACCCTCTTATCCTACCATTAAACTCATCGTGTGGAAGCCTGACCCCTTTCACCTTAAACGGTGGGAGCTCGAAGACTCCTATTCGCTCGCGCACAACTTCGACTCTTTTCTGAGAGGTAAACAACTCAACAGCATTATGATCATAGTGGTCATGTGTCACCAGTATGTAGTCAGGATCTGCTCTAGGAGGGTGAAATCCCGCGCCTAGACTGCCTCCATCATGGGGGTCTATAAGAAGAGACTTTCCTTTATAGATTATCTCTATGCATGCATGAAGATGCCATCTGACGACTATGTTATTAGTCAAAATAGACACCTACCTTATACTGTAAAACTCGTCTCAAGCCTTAGCACAACGAAAAATGATACGGTTGGCTTATTCCTAGCGCTAAAAATTTTATGCTGGCTTGTAGCCTACTAAGTCTATTACAGCACGTACCTGGGCTTTGGCTTGCGTTCTTGGAGTAACGGAGACAACGTATCGGCATAGTACTCTTCCATCTCTCTGTACGCAAACAATGTCGTCTCCAGAGAGGCTCTTTAGCTTTTCAACATCAACACTGAACTCTGCATTAAGGCTCTTCGCTATCTTATGCTCGTATGTTTTTTGGCTTAACGAGTTTGCTGCTATGAATATGTTCAATGCGTAGTTGTTGTCAGTAAATCTTACTAGTCCATTTCTCCACAAGAATGCTAAGTACGCTGCTGCCGCCTTATAGTCGCCTACAATTTCAGCATACTCTTTGAATGTAGGCCTCCTATTCTCCGATAGGGCTTTAGAGACGATATATACTAGCGCGTATTCTAGTCTTGCTATTTTACCCTCGTCAAGTCTTATGATCCTCTTCTTTGCACGCACGCTAAGACTTGTGCGGGGCATAGCATATACATGGATTACGGCTTGCCCCTTATCTAGAGCTTCTTTAGCCTGGGAGATACCGCCATTAATCACATCTGCTACGTCTACACGCGGAAGTTCACTCGCCATTGCCCTCCCCAGGCTAGCACTGGTCTAGTAGGGCTAGTTATTCAACCCTTACGCTTGTAAGCCTAAATACTTCATACTCACCTCTAAAACGTCTAACACGGCTAGGGCGGAACTATTGAGCGAAGGTAGACGACGGATGGCAGCTACTGCTGTGAGAATCGAGGAGGCTGCCTCAAAGATACTACGGTCGTTACAAGACTTCCTAGCCGAGAAACTAGGCTATTTTGAACACTGGCTACTGATAACAGGCATAACAGCTTTCGTATCCTCTCTGGCCATAGGCCTCTTCTATTTCATGCTTAAGTTCATAATCCTTGTATCTGCATGGATACACGGTATATTAGCCCTTGGCGCAGGAGAGCTTAAGATAACAGATTACGCCATAATAGCTTTGATGAGCGAGAATAGGCTCGCAATACCGATAACGATATTGCTTTTCACAAGCATTGCAAGCATCCTGGTATACAAGCTTGCACCAGAAGCCGAAGGTGCAGGCACGGATCCTGTTGTCGAGGCCTATCATCATGCGGGAGGGCTTATAAGGCCGCGCGTCGCAATAGTCAAAGCTATAGCCTCAGCGTTAGTCCTTGGCGGCGGAGGCAGTGCTGGCCCTGAAGGCCCCGCTGTGCAAATAGGTGGGGCCGCGGCATCTTTTGCATCTAAGCTACTCCACTTGCGTGTAGAGGAGAGAAAAGCCGCTGTCATAGCAGGTGTTGCAGCAGCCCTATCATTCATATTCCAAAGCCCCGTTGGAGCCGCTATGTTTGCAATAGAAGTACTCTACGTTTATGACATGGAGACAGCTGCGCTCGCCCCATCTATTATAGCATCAGTACTTGCTTACGCTCTGTCACTGCACATACTTGGCCCTCAGCATAAGCTTCCATCAATAACTCTACCCGATCCAGTAGTACTCTATAGCTTCGACTCTTTGGCCTCATACATCTTACTAGGGATCCTCATGGGCGCTCTAGCCCTCCTCTACATATACGTGTTTAAGAATACAAAGAGGGTATTTGAGTATCTAGTAAAGGAAAGAAAGGTGAGTTTATACATTAAACCCCTTATAGGTGCATTCGCTGTAGCACTGATAGGCATCATATTCCCACAAGTTCTCGGTACAGGAGAAGAGTACCTCTCAGAGAAGCTGCAAGAATTCCAATCAGTTTATGTTTACGATGAAACACTAGTAATAAGACTCTTAATACTTGCCATAGCAAAGATAGTGGCTACATCACTACTCGTCGGAAGTGGAGGTAGCGGGGGCCTACTCGCACCCGGGTTATTCGCAGGGGCATTATCCGGGATGGCATTTGGACTCTTTGTCTCGTCATTTACAAATGTTCACCCGTCTGTATACGCTTACCTAGGAATGGCTGCGCTGTTCGGTGCGGCTTCATGCACTCCTCTAGGCATGTCCTTCCTTGTAGCAGAAATAGGGGGAACCCCTGCTCTCATAGTGCCTGCTCTAGTCTCCTCACTTACTGCTAACTTAGTAACCATGCTGAATAGCATAGTTGAATCACAGCTACCCCGACGTGTTCCACCCCAAGTATTCACGGTAGAGTCCTTGCTACGCGTACTGCGAGAGAGGAATGTATGCATTCCAGTCAGGGATGCTATGTCTAAGTCAGCTGTTGTAGCAAAATGGAATGAACCTATATCAGTAGTAGCTGAAAAGCTCATCTCTACAGGGCAAAGAGTCGCAGTTGTTGTCTCTGAGGATAACGTCGTGGTAGGCGTGCTTGACCCTGCATATGCTGGTATAGATATAGGCTACGCTCTTCGCTCTCGAGAACCAGTAGCAGAGGTCACAATAGCGTCAGCACCTACTGTCCGCATAAATGACTGTATTACGAGAGCGCTCGAACAAATGGTCTTGTATGGGACTGAGTATGTTGTAGTAGTAGATACCAGGAGAAGGTACCAAGGAATACTATACCTGGAAGACGTGATCAATCTAATGCTACCACAGATGGTTTCAAGAAGGACACAAACTCGCTAGATTACGTAGTCTTTTTGGAGAATGCTAATACTGGTTACCGCCAAAAAGAAGAAGGTTCCTGAAAATACAAAATGTAAAAACTATTGAGGTAGGAGTATATGTTACACAGATTGAGACCAGGCATACTCTAGAGGCTATGAAGTGGAATCCGGGATCAGACCCCCATGTGTTGGGGGATGGTGAACACATACGGGCTGAGCCTCATACAACCCAGGTATGCCCTAGTCCTCGTGTAGTAGTTTAGGAGAATGGATCGTGGCGGGACAAGGGAGAGCCCTATGCGTATCCTTAAAAAAGTTACAGACGTTAAGTCTCTCGCTAAAGACTATGATAGCTTAGTGCTTGTATGCGACTACTATGAGTGTATATCGTTTGTGGAGAAACTCAAATTACTTGGGGTCAATGTCTTATTATATCCATTCAAACCTTATGACGCACCCACGATCTACTCGATTCTTGGTATAATAGGTTACATTATCAAAAACGAGAATAATCCTGGCTTTATAGTGGTAGATTATTCTCCAAGTAGTCTTCTCGAGTATGCCTATCAAGTAGTTATGGAGCAACGCTATGATGTCAGAGACTGGTCTGAGAATTTAACTAGCCCCTTACAATTTAGGTTGCTCTATCTTCTTCACATCTTACGCGAGAATGGTGTTAACCTTCGGCATGAGGCATTGAGGAATATCGTGAATGCTTTCACTGGTGGTGATGCATATTTCTCAGACACACTTCTTCACACAATGGACCTAGAGTTACAGACTGGAGGCATGGGCTATTGTACAACGTTGTACTATCAGAGGAAAAAGGAAAGAGCACCAAGTTATTGTAGTAGAATTTACTATGCAGCAGAGAGTTTAGACCCCTTCCTTGAAGGTGCCATAAAGGGTGTGGCCTTAGAGTTTTATGACGAAAAAAGGGTAAGGGCACTACTTGGGTGCAGGATGGTAGGGCTAGGAGACTATTGTGAAAGAGAGATTGAACACTTCAAGAGGCCTCTCGCAAACCTCCTTAACGTTGGAGAGGCCTCTATCCAATTTGAAGTCCTGGACCCAGAAGAAGTAGCATGTATTGTGTACTCTAGATATGGGTACTCATGCTAGAAACCACTGCGGTAGGTGTGGTGAATAACGGCGTGAGGGTAAAGATAAGTGATGAAAACTTACTAGTCGTGGGAATCGACGAAGCAGGGCGCGGTCCCATAATAGGCCCTATGGTAATAGCTGGTGTTGTACTACCCCTAAACTATGCTCTTGAGCTATATAGCCTTGGTGTACGTGATAGCAAAGAATTGGACGTTAGTAGACGTGCAGAACTAGCCAAGATTCTAACATCGACATTAAAACATATAATCATCGTTAAGGTGCCTCCATCTCTTATAGACGCTGTTAATTTAAACAAGTTAGAGATAAATACATTCAA
Source organism: Pyrodictiaceae archaeon (assembly GCA_027046265.1). Taxonomy (GTDB): domain Archaea; phylum Thermoproteota; class Thermoprotei_A; order Sulfolobales; family Pyrodictiaceae; genus QNYQ01. The sequence goes on along the minus strand of JALTZF010000088.1, from coordinate 18,562 downwards.
GTATATTGTTGAGCGCTTATTCAGGCTTTATGGTGAGAAGATACAAGTAGTGTATGTGGACTCCGTGGGACCTCCAAGACGTGTTATTGAAGCTATTCAAACTATTTCAAAGAAGTTAAAAGTTGTTGTTGAAGCTAAAGCTGACAAGCGCTTTATACCAGTGGCTGCTGCGAGCATAGTAGCTAAAGTGGCTCGTGATAGAGAGATAGAGAGACTCTCGAAGCTCTATGGTGTTAGAGGTAGTGGGTACCCCACCGATCCTAAAACTTTAGAGTGGATAAAGCAAGCCTATAAACAGAACCCAAGTAATCCTCCGCCCTTTATCCGGCGAAGCTGGTCTACCTTGAAGAAGATAGCGCCAGGATGGTACAAGCCCAAATCGAAGAATGAGTATGCTAAGTATGATTCTAAGCAACGTAGCCTCTTAGAGTTTATGAGGATAGAATAAGGAAGCTGTAGGACGTGCATCCGTCACCCGGTTCACCCCATGGGATCCGCCTAGGGCGGCGGTGATCCCCGGGGCCCTGACCCCCGAGTTATGAAATATAAATTAACAAGGTCAGCCCGCACACAGTTTTTAGGTTTTATTTCTCCGTGATGTTCTCGTTGTGTATCTCCTAGTGTTTAAGGAGTTTTGCTATGAAGAATCCTTGTGTACGGTGTAGGTGTGGGAAGAATCTCCTAACATACCTACTGATTCCACTGTATACACTATAGCCCTCTGTTCCAGGTATTCGTGGTAGCACGAGACTAGCTTTGTTGAGAATCCTAATGATCTGCTCCTCACCTTCAAAGTGTAGTATGCTACATACAGCATACACGATACTGTAATGTCCAGGTTGCATGAGAGCATTCTCTAAGAGCTTACTTTGTAGATGGGGGAATTTTTCGATCCATGATGGGTCGTTGAGGTGTAGCTTTATTGCGGGATCTTTACCTATGGCACCACTACTCGTGCAGGGTGCATCTAATAGGATCTTGTCGATCCTCTTTGATACTTTGAAGTGAGTTGAATCGGCATGTACTAACTCTATCTTAGAAGGATCTGCACCATACATCTTCAATACGTTGCGTGTCCTTCGTAAGCGTTCGCGTGACACATCAACAGCAATTATGTGCGCATTGTTATCCGTCAATTGCATTATTAGTGTGTCCTTTATGCCTGGGGCAGCTGTCATGTCAAGTATGATGTCGCCAGGCTCGGGCTCTAATGCTTCAACGACCATGGCTGAGGCCTTGTCTTGGAAGACTATTTCTCCTCTCCAGAGCTCTTCTAGGTGATGGAGAGGCTCATTGAAGTCTAGTACTTCAAGCATGTAGTCTAAGTCGGTATCACGTCTTACTACGACTCCTTTGTCTAGTAGCCTTTCTGCGATACTATCAACATCGGTCTTGAGTGTGTTTACTCTTATCCACCACTTTTCTTCGTTTAGCGCAGTGAGCAAGTCGCGTGTAGCTTCAAGACCTACTAGGCCTACAAGAGTTCTCACGAGCCATGTAGGATAGGAGAGTTCTACAGCTAGCCTCTCAACTGGGTCGTCTATGGTGTCAAGTATCTCTTCAAGACTCGAGTACTTAGAGGGCATACTCCTCAGGAGGCGTCGGCGCAGTCTCTCGACATTGTCTATGAACTCTTGTAAGTGCTCGCTCTCGAGACCCCTAAAGACTAACCAGAGTCTAGCCATTCTCTTGAAGCTTGTACCTCCTTTTCCTCCATAAATTAGTTTGTCTACATACTTTATTGTATAGTAGTCTGCTACTATGTCGTGTGAAATCCAGTAAAGTGCTTTTAATGGTACAACAGTGGATGCCTTCCGGTACTCCCTAAGGACATGCTGAAATGCCTTATCATGACTTATATGTCTTGTGACAACATTATAGAGTACCTTGGCACTAAAATCAACTAGTACGCGTATGAACTTGTCCATAATATATTCTCACCGGCTAAGGCGCGCCGTACGAGTTTTACATCCAGCCTGTGCTCTATGTGCACTATACATGGTTAACGCTTATTACTTGTAAGGCCATCTACACGACAAACGTAAGGAGTGAGTAGATGTGCTATGATGACAGGTGGGCTTACCAGAGCCCTAGGCTGTGAAGAGTGTGGCCGTATCTGATATAGTCCTTTGGGTGCATTAAGAAGGAAAGGACTATGCTCCTGCATGCTGGTTAGCTTCAATAAAAGCAGGCTGTATTGGTCCCTTCTGAAAACGCGAGCCGATGAAGAGTACACTAGAGGCTGAAGGGTTTGTGTTGAGAGTCCGGCGAGCCGAGGCCCTCTTAGAGGAGGTCAGTACCGTTATCCTATAAATTACCGTCTATGAACCCTCTACTGAATGGGGCTACACTGTATACCGGAGGTGGGGTTCTTGGCTAAGACTAGTGGCAAGAAAAAGGAGCCCGTGAGTGGTACGAAGAGGGAGCTAGTTATAATTGCTAGGCCAGCAGTGACACCACAGCAGATAGAGAGGGATAATAGAAAGAAGAGCCTCCTACTAGTATTAAAAGCTGTTGAGGATCAGGGGGGAATATATGAGAGGAGTCTTGTAAGCTTAGTTTATTGGCTTAAAAACGAGAAAGACCTGGATCTAGGCTATAACTTCTATCTCGTAGGGGATACACCAACATCAAAGGAGCTACACGAGGATATTGTAGCATTACTCTATGTAGGATATGCTGAGACTGATCCGAGAACACGTAAGTTAAGACTCACAAATGATGGTAAGGAGTTTCTTGAGAGGAAATGGTTTGACGAGGAACTCTACAAGAAGATAAAAGCTGCTGTAGACGAGTTAAGGCCAAAGATAGCTGCTCTTGATGCACAAATAGAGCTTACAACTCTATTGTCTAGGCCGCGTAGCCCACGCAGGAGGAGTTTTTACTAAGCCTTTCCAGAGTAGTGGCTACGGCCTCTTCTTCTCATCAATTGTGGCTAGAGCGTTCACAGTGTTAGGCGTTTTACGCTATTTCCGTAATACCCTATGTAAGAGGGGTTTTGCTAAGCAAGAAGGCTCAGTGCTTATAACCGGGAGTATGCCTATGCGGCGTGTATCGGGTAGAGAGAAGTGCGAGTAAAGCATGTAGATGAAATTCTGAGGATAATGAGGAATCCAGACCAAGTAAGGAATATGGGTATTGTAGCACACGTGGATCACGGCAAGACAACTACAAGTGATTCACTGTTAGCTGCTGCTGGTATAATCTCACAGAGAATAGCAGGTGAAGCCCTAGCTCTGGACTACTTGAAGGTGGAACAGCAGAGAGGAATTACAGTGAAATCTGCTAACATTAGCCTTTACCACGAGTATCAGGGTAAGCCCTACGTCATAAACCTCGTTGACACCCCAGGGCACGTGGACTTCTCAGGGCACGTTACTAGGAGTCTTAGAATGATGGACGGTGCAATTCTTGTTGTTGATGCTGTTGAGGGTGTTATGCCACAGACAGAGACTGTTCTTAGACAGAGCCTCGAGGAGAGAGTTAGACCCATTCTCTTTATAAACAAAGTTGACAGACTCATCAAAGAATTGAAATATACTCCTGAGCAGATACAACAGAGATTCATTGAGATAATAAAGGAGGTAAACCATCTCATAAGCCTCTATGCCGATTCAGCCTTCAAGAAGACATGGCAACTCGATCCACGAACTGGAATAGTGATATTTGGTAGTGCAAGAGATAAATGGGGCATATCAATACCCATGGCACAGAAAAAGGGTATAAGGTTTAGTGACATCATAGAGGTCTATAGGAAGGGTAAGGAAGCTGTTGAAGAGTTTGCCACAAAAGTAGCGCCACTTCATGAGGTTCTCCTCGATGCTGTTGTTAAATTCGTGCCAAGCCCTAAGGAAGCACAGAAGTACCGTATACCGAAACTCTGGAAAGGCGACCTAAACAGTGACGCTGGTAAAGCAATGCTTGAAGTCGATCCGGAAGGGCCGCTCGTCTATGCGATTTCGTTTATGAGAGTTGACCCGAAGATACGTAGGCTAGTTGCTACAGGCAGAATCTTTAGTGGCACATTAAGGCAGGGAGAAGAGATTTGGCTTGTTAACGCGAAGAAGAAGGCTAAGGTTCTACAAGTAAGCATCTACATGGGGCCAGACCGCGAGGTTGTAGATGAGATCCCTGCAGGCAATATCGGTGCAGCTCTTGGCCTAGAGGATGCAAGAGCTGGTGAAACAGCAATAGCTGTTGACTACAAAGATAAGGTACCACCTTTCGAGAGGCTACACTACGTGTCTGAACCCGTTGTGACTGTGGCGGTAGAGCCGAGGAATCCAAAAGAGTTACCAAAACTCATAGATGCACTTTACAAGCTCAGCATTGAAGACCCAACAATACAAGTCAAAATAAACCAGGAGACCGGTGAGTATCTATTAAGCGGCATGGGCCCACTACACATAGAGATAGCCCTATGGTGGCTAAAGGAAACTTATGGGCTTGAAGTGAAGACAAGCCCACCAATAGTAGTCTATAGGGAAACTATACGTGCAGCAAGCCAAATCTTCGAGGGCAAGAGCCCCAACAAGCACAACAAGTTCTACATTAGTGTAGAGCCTCTCGACGAGGAGGCCATAAAGCTCATACAGTCTGGTGAGATCACTGAAGACCAAGAGCCACAGGTTAGAGCTAGGATACTAAGAGACCAAGCGGGCTGGGACTACGACGAAGCAAAAAGAATATGGGCTATTGACGAGAACATAAACATATTCGTTGACAAGACAAGTGGCGTACAACACCTACGCGAAGTCAAAGACACGATTATACAAGCATTCAGGCTAGCCATGAAGGAGGGACCCTTAGCTCGTGAGCCCGTAAGAGGGTTGAAGGTCATACTTCATGACGCAGTTGTGCACGAGGACCCAGCACACCGTGGTCCAGCACAGATATACCCAGCAGTAAGGAACGCCATCTATGCAGGTATGTTGACAGCAAAGCCAACACTATTAGAGCCTATACAGAAGCTTGACATACGTGTACCACAAGAGTTCGTCAGCAATGTAATAGCTGTAATATCAAGAAAACGCGGTAGAATAGTCAACATGACCGAGTACGGAGTAATGATGAGAATAATAGCAGAGATACCAGTAGCAGAAAGCTTCGACTTAGCAGCCGAGTTGCGTAGCGCAACACAGGGCAGAGCATTCTGGGGCACAGAGTTTAGCCGTTGGGCACCAGTGCCAGATAACATGTTGATGGACGTGATAAAGAAAATACGGGAGAGAAAGGGATTATCGCCAGAGCCTCCAAAGCCAGAGGACTTTATTAGCCCATTCTAATAACTGCCTTTTCCCCAATTAATTTCATGGCGTGAGTTTTAAAAACAAACATATTTACTAACTAATTAACGTATTTTAGCTACATTCTATACACCTAATGGTATTGTGACCTTAAAAGACTACATTTTACCGTCCTATTTATAGTTGTCTTATTCTTCCTTAATAAGATACAGAGGCAATGTTGCTCTATGGCTGAAGTCCTTACTGTAAGGTGTGGATTTATATGGAAATAAAACAAAGCCTTAACACTGAAGGAGATAATAAGGAACACACAGTACTAGAGTATAATCTAAGTCAAAACATCAAACTAGTTATTGAGGTGGGAGATAGGGCTTCGGTAAAGGCGTCTGACAGAACGGTATCCGTTTCAGTTCCTCGAAGCATTATCATTGAAGATGTCGAATCAAGCCTACTAGCTGAATCCATAGCTAGTTTACTACTGATAAAACCTAGCCGAGTTAGCGGAGACTACAATAGTATCAGCATGCTTGCCCAGAAATATGTGAAGAGAATCATATGTGAAGAAGCTAAGAGGCTAAGCAAGAAGTTAGGTATGCTATTAGACCATACCTATGTAGCCGATTTAGCTCTCATTGCCATGAGAATTTCTAGACTCTTTCGGCTTCATTTATGGCTTAGAAACATTTACAATAGGTTATTCACCGAAAAACCCTACATAAACTATGTGAGAATGCTAACAAGCAAAAGTATAGGGCTACAACAGCGATGGGTAGGTTTATCAGTGCTACTTGGCAATTGTAAGGATGAGACTAAAAGAGGAGTTGTACAGTACTTTAAGAAAGCAGAGGAGCTAGCTAGAGTAGCTATGGATGCATTGTCTATTCAATGGGTTCAAGTTATACAAACAGATGTCTTGATGCAAGGCTTTTCCACAAAACCTATACCTTTACTTCGGGATCCTATGCTTTTAGTACGTCTTGATAATGCTAAGATAGCAACTAAGTTGCTTAGCTATGAGGATCAACTTTATGCTATAACGGGTGTTACCAGGATACTTAAGAAAAAAAGAAGAAGCATTATGAGATCAACAAAGATACTTGAGAGCGAGTACGGATTCAAGCCTGCAATAATAAAGTATTATAGGAGTACAAGTTCGGCGAAATGGATTGCAGTTTATCTAGCTGCACTACATATATCAAAGCCACGTACTAAGCCATTGTCAAGACTCCAAGCAGAGTACCATTACAACAGAGAGTTACACAAGCTTGGCTTCAAGGTCCCTCAACCCTTACTTATAGATGTTCGTAGAGCCATAGCAGCCTACACATATATTGAGGGACAAAACCTCGTTGATATACTTAAAGAGAATAGTGTGCCACGGGAATATTATGAGTATGGCAAACTACTAGCTAAGCTTCATAGTAAAAACATAGTACTATGGGATTCGAACCCGACTAACATAATAAAGGCAAGCGATGGCCTCTACATAGTTGACTTAGAGCAAGCACGAAAGAGTAGTAGGCTTGAGGAGAAAGCCCTCGACATAGCTATAGCAGTGTACTACACAATACCCTACAACATTAATGGTGTGACAGAACGTGGTGAACTACTAGCAAAAGGATACATGGATGGTGGTGGTGACCCTAGAGTAGTCCTTGAAGCATCAAAGTATAAGTATGCTTCACCCTTCTCCATAGTATCGCCACTAGCAGTGCTAGAGAAGGTTAGGAGGAGAATGGCCCATGTAGCATACCAGTCTCTTTAGTTCTTAAAGTTATAAAAGGATAGCAGACACAGTCTATGGGCTCGGGTCAACAAGCAATAAGCAAAAGTGAGGTGACATCAATGGTTGGTGCAAGACCGTGTCCTGTCTGTGGGCGTGGGATGTACCGTAGAAAGGACCTACTTGAACACATAAAAAGGATGCACGGCTGGTACTTTAAGCAGTTCATAGAACCCAAGGGTAAGGGTGGTGGAGGAGGTTCAAAGAAGAAGCGTGAGAAGTAGCACTGACAACTATTTGACAGCCATGTATGTGCACCTTACATGTCTGCTGTACCCTATTTTTAGAGTTGTGGAGAGCTCCTAGCCCTGGATGAGCGGTGGGTCACGGGTCTAGAGCCCCACAGCGCTTCTGTCCGCCCCCGGGGCCTAAGTTTCTAGTTGTGGGGCTATGATGTAGCCCCGGGTGTGGCGAGAAGCACTATTCAATGTGAACCCTATTATTTAGGTACGAGACACAACTTGTTAGGGAGGTGTTAATTTTGGAGGGCGAGAAGAGTAGAGAGCTGTGGGAGAAGGCTTTAACGCTATTCCCTGGTGGTGTAAACAGCCCTGTAAGAGCTGCTGTTAAGCCTTACCCATTCTACGTAAAAAGTGGTGAGGGCCCTTACCTCTACACTGTTGATGGTGAGAGACTAGTAGACTACGTTATGGCTTATGGCCCCCTGATGCTTGGACATAAGCATCCCAAGGTGCTTGAAGCGGTTAGAGAGCAACTAGAGAGAGGGTGGCTCTATGGTACACCTACAGAGCTTGAGGTAAGACTTGCAGAGAAGATTCTAAAGTACTATCATCCAGACGGCATGATACGCTTTGTTAATAGTGGTACTGAGGCTACAATGACGGCTATACGGCTTGCTCGTGGCGTTACTGGTAAGAAGTACGTGATAAAGTTCGATGGATGCTACCATGGAGCCCATGACTCTGTTCTTGTTGGTGCAGGGAGTGCAGCAGCAGAGTATGGTGTACCAATGAGTAAGGGTGTACCCGAGGAAGTGGCTAAACTCACCTTGATAGCACGATACAATGACCTTGATAGTGTTGAGAAGTTACTACGTAAGCACAAGGAAGAGGTTGCAGCCATAATAGTTGAACCTGTCATAGGTAATGCAGGAGTCATACTGCCAGAAAAAGGCCTCCTACATGGTCTTCGTAAGTTAGCTAGTGAGCACAATGTCATACTTATACTTGATGAGGTCATAACAGGGTTTAGGCTAGCACTCGGAGGAGCACAGGAATACTATGGCGTTAAAGCCGACATCACAACGCTTGGGAAAATTATTGGTGGGGGCTTCCCCATAGGTGCTGTTGTTGCAGACAAGAAGGTCATGGAGCACTTGACTCCTAGCGGCAAGGTATTCAACGCTGGTACATTCAATGCCCACCCAGTCAGCATGGCTGCAGGCCTTGCAACAATAGAAGTACTTGAAACTGGCGAGCCTTATCGTGTTGCACGCGAGGCAGCAAAGAAGATTGTTGAAGCATTAGACGAAGCAGCTTCAAGGCACGGCTTTGACTACACAATAAACCATGTAGAGAGTATGTTCCAGATATTCTTTGTGAAAGGAGAAGTAGTTAGACCCGAGGATGCCAGGAAGAGTGATAGGAAACTCTACACTAGACTCCACGAAGAGCTGTTACGAGACAAGGTGTTCATAGCACCAAGCCAGATGGAGGCCTGGTTTACAAGCGGTGCACACACAATCGAAGCTGTTGATGAGACTGTGCAAGCCATAGAGGAAGCCTTTAAGAGGCTAAGAGAGCAATGAAGATAAGAGTCGCGACTAGAGGAAGTAAGCTCAGCCAGGCACAAACCATAGAGGCCATGGAGTACTTTAGCCGGCGCAGCAGGACAAGGTTAGACTATGAACTTGTAATAGTTAAAACTAGAGGAGACATCCACCAAGACAAACCCTTCATAATGATAGGAGGGAAAGGGCTCTTCGAGAAAGAAGTCAATCTTGCAGTACTTGAAGATAAAGCCGATATAGCAGTACATAGCCTCAAGGATGTTCCTAGCCAAGTACACCCAAGACTAGTCTTAGCGGGTGTACCGCCTAGACGCTCGCCACATGATGTACTCTTAGTACGTAACGGTAAAGCGAGAACTCTGTGGGAGCTACCTCATGGAGCTGTTGTCGGGACAAGTAGTGCGAGGAGAGCAGCTTTCATAAAGAGGGCTAGAAGCGACCTTGTAGTAAAACCGCTAAGAGGTAATGTTGACACAAGGCTTCGTAAGCTGGATAGCGGAGAATACGACGCTATAATCCTCGCTGAAGCTGGGCTTCAACGATTAGGCGTGAAAAGAGAATACTGGAGGATCCCACTAGACGTTATACCACCCGCTGTTGGGCAGGGCATAATAGGTGTCTACACACTAGCAGAGAAGACAGAACTGGTCTCCTTTTTCAAGCAGTATAGTGACGAGAAGACACTCCTAGAAGCACTTGCAGAAAGGGCTTTTCTGGCATATGCGGGTGGAGGTTGCCATACACCACTCGGAGGTTATGCAGTGTATGACGGCAATACATTACGCTTTACTGCGGCAGTAGCTAGTCCAGACGGTGGCAAGGCTATATGGGTAAGTATTGAAGGAGAGTCAGAGAGACCAGCAGCTGTTGGTTTGGATGCTGCCCACGAACTTCGTGCTAAGGCTAAGGAAGCTGGTATACAACTATGACTACTTCATGAAGCCTAGTTATTGCTACTAGGTAACCCAAGGTGTGGCGCATGGATATATGTGAGCGTGGAGGCCGTGTGTATATTGTTGGCGCTGGACCCGGCGACCCAGAGCTATTGACCTTGAAGGCTATTAAGGTTTTAAGTGAAGCCGATGTAGTAGTTTATGATAGACTCATACCTCAAGAAGCTTTAAAGTACGTGAGAAGAGGCGCTGAGCTAATCTATGCTGGTAAGAAGCCAGGCGCTCATGCGTTGACCCAGGACGAGATAAACAGGCTACTCCTAGCCAAGGCTTGTGAAGGAAAGACTGTTGTTAGACTGCATGGTGGAGACCCATTTGTTTTTGGTAGAGGAGAAGAGGAGTGTATGTACCTCATAAAGCATGGTGTAGACTGTATCGTTGTGCCAGGCATATCAAGCGTCATAGCTGGCCCAGCCTATGCTGGCATACCCGTGACGAGTCGAGGCATCGCATCCAGTTTTGCAGTCGCCACGGGTAGAGAGGCCGAGGGAAAGGAGAGAAGGCGTGTGTATTATGGCTCAATAATGAAGAGTGTTGATACTCTAGTAGTGGTTATGGGTGTTGGTAATCTTGAGAACATTGTAAGAGAAATGCTTGAGGAGGGAATAGATCCCGGGCTTCCAGTCGCGATAATAGAGAACGCGACCACATCCCGACAAAGAGTTGTAGTAGGAGCATTAGCAGATATTGTCGAGAAAGCTAGAGCAGCCAATGTTAGGCCTCCAGCAGTAATAGTCTTTGGTAAAGTAGTCAAGCTGAGGGAGAAGCTATGGAAGCTAAAGTAGGGAGACAAGGTAAGCCCAGAGTACTAGTCTTACGGCCGCCCGAAGCATCAGTTGGGAGTCTAGCAGATTTTGCTATTGTAGCACATATTCCCGTAATAGACATAGAGCCTGTGCCAGGTGCAGGCGAGGAAGTCCTTAGCAGATTAGAAAACTGTGAATGGCTCATATTGACGAGTCCGCGTGCGCCAAGGATAATATCTGGAATTGCACAACGACTTAAAGAATTAAATGAAATAGGAAAGCTGAAAATAGCCGTGGTCGGGCCTAAAACGCTTGAAGAGCTGAACAGAATAGGGCTGAAAGCTGACTTGGTCCCCCAGGATTATCGCGGTATAAGCCTTGCAAAAGAGCTAGCTAAACTTAAGCCAAAATGTGTTATTGCTGCACGCTCAGAAAAGGCTGTGCCAGAATTAGTAGAAGAACTTAGAAAAGCTGGAGTAGACGTTATAGAAATACCGTTATACCGAGTTGTAATACTTGACGACATGGCTCGTATAGCTGCAAGCATAGCAGACGAATTCAACTACGTAGTATTTACTAGCCCAAGTATTGCCGAGGCATTCACAAAGCATTACCAGAGGAGAAAACCAAGATTCACGCCAGTATCAATAGGGCCCACTACAGCGAAAAGACTAGTAGCCCTGGGCTTTGCACAAACAGTACACCCCAAAGAGTATACTATGGATGCTATTGCGGAACTCATTCGTGAACTAGAGTCAAAGAGGAACAAGCCTGAGCGCTGATTAAGTTGGAGAGTCTAGGACTAGGAGCCGGGTTGGGGTATGGTAGCCGGGCGGGGATTCGAACCCCGGTCACGGGGGCCAAAGCCCCGCATCCTTGACCGCTAGACGACCCGGCTACCCTTTCTTGATTCCGTGTATTCTTGTCTTCTTGGTGTTGGGCTGTTTAAGGTTTGCGGTTATAGGAAGTTTTGAACTTGCTGTATTTCGTTGCTTAGTAAAGTAACAGTAATTAGAGATCCAGTCATATAGTTTCATTATTCATGGCTGTGAGGGATTATTCCCCCTAGTCGTAGCCCCTCTTGGGGCCATGGCGAGGTGGCCCCCTCCCCGAGCCCTTTGGCACTCCTTTCTATTGCCATGACTAGAACTAAAATAGGTCTACTATGGGGTAGTTATATTACCTCTTATTGTGTAGTAGCTTGTAAACGGTGGATGTGCAATGACTGAAAAGCGCATACCTCTTCTTGATGTCCACCGTGAGCTTGGCGGTAATGTTGGCGAGTTTGCTGGCTGGACAACTGTCATCGATTATGGTAGTATTGTTGAAGAGCATATTAGTGTACGGAAAACAGTAGGCTTCTTCGATCTAAGCCACATGGGGCGCTTGCTTGTTCAGGGCCCGGACGCATATCGTCTTCTTGACAAGCTCGTGCCGAGAAACATAGAGTCGCCCGAGGGCCTCATGGTCGGGCCTACCGCGTTCCTTAATGAGAATGCCGGGTTTATAGATGATGTCATGCCATATAATCTTGGCTCTGATGAGTGGCTCGTTGTGCCTAATGCGGTAAATATCGAACGGGACCTAGAGTGGATGCGTAGTTGGGCTGAAAAGTTAGGATACAACGTCAATATAATAGACAAGACTAGCGAGTGGGCTATGTTTGCTGTTCAAGGGCCTCGCTCAGTTGAGTTCATGAAGCTTCTTGGCGTAGATAGTAGTGTATTGAACCTAAGAATACTCCATTTTAAGCGTAATGTTAGGTTCGAGGCTGCCCAAGCAACTGCAGTGATAGTTTCTAGAAGTGGTTGGACAGGAGAAGACGGCTTCGAGATCATAGCTGGGATCGGTGAGGCTGAAAAGATACTACGTAAAGCTGCTGAAATCCTTCCGATGCTTGGAGGAAGATTATGCGGTTTAGGTGCAAGAGATAGTCTAAGGCTTGAAGTGGGTTTCGTCCTTTATGGTCACGAGATAGATGAGGAAACTACGCCAGTTGACGCAAGGTACTGGTGGGTATTCAAGCCAGGACCAAAGAAGGAGTGTGTCGGATGTCCTGCCTTAATTGAGGCGTTGAGACGTGGCGCAAAAAGGGTCCGTGTTGGGTTAAAGTTTGGGAAGAAGGCAAGGATAGTGCCACGTCAAGGGGATAAGGTTTATGTTGAAGGAGTTGAAGTAGGCTATGTTACGAGTGGTGCGTTCAGCCCAATACTGAACCGTAGCATCGCGCAGGCGTACATAAAACCAAGCCATGCGCTCTTGGGATTGACTGTAGAAGTTGAGCGTAGAGGACGCAGATATGAGGCTAAGATAGTGGAGTTCCCACTCGTACAGCCAACAAGTTCGCCACCAAAATAGGACTCTCTTGTATTGATGATCTTGGCTAATCATTGTATTTTTGTTGGGGAACTCTTTAACTAGGGCAGAGTAAAGGGCTTGAAGTAGGTTTGAGTGTTATGGAAGCCCCTAAACTTGAAGGAGTTATAGGACTAGAGATCCACGTGCAGATAACAAGTCTGAAGACAAAACTATTCTGTAACTGTAGCGCTGATTACCGTAGCGCACCGCCGAACACCCACGTCTGCCCTGTGTGCTTAGGCCTGCCTGGTGCATTACCGGTAGTCAACCAAGAAGCTATTGAGAAGGCTATACAGGTCTGCTTGGCTCTCAACGGCAAGGTGGCGAGTAAAGTACGGTTTGACCGTAAACATTACTTCTATCCTGACCTTCCAAAGAACTACCAGATAACACAGTATCTTGAACCAATATGTGTCGATGGATGGGTAGAACTTGAAACAGGTAATGGCATAAAAAGAGTGAGAATACGCAGAATAAACCTCGAAGAAGACCCTGGGAGAATAGTCTATCCAGGCGGCTCGCCAGCAAATAGCCCCTACGTTTTAATAGACTATAACCGCAGTGGTATAGCGCTCCTAGAAATAGTGACCGAGCCCGATATGACAACACCCGAAGAGGCATACTTGTTCCTTGAAAAACTCCGTAGTATACTTGAGCATTTAGGGGTCTGTGATTGTGGGCTGGAGGGGGCCATGAGGGTTGATGCTAATGTCAGTATAAGGGGTGGAGAGAGAGTTGAAGTAAAGAACATAGGTAGTCTCAGTGAGGTCAGACGAGCCCTTGCATACGAGCTTACCAGACAGAGAGACTTCGTACTAAAAGGCCTCAAGGTGAAGAGGGAGACTAGACACTGGGATCCAGTGAGAAAGGTTACATTGCCAGCACGTATAAAAGAGACAGAAGAAGATTACCGGTACATGCCTGACCCTAACCTCCCACCTATACCAGTGGGCAGTGAACTTGTAGAGAAGCTCCGGCAAGCCCTGCCCGAGCTACCTGATGCAAGGATGAAAAGATTGGCCAAACAGTATAGCATACCACTTAACGTGGCCCGCGTGCTTGTAACACGCAAGGTCCTCGCAGACTTCTTCGAGGATGCAGCAAGGATGTATACAAGAGACTATAAGAGAATGGCTAACTATCTAGTCAATGATCTGCTTAACTGGCTAAAAGACGAGGATCTACGTGGATTGTACAGGAAGGTCCTACCTGAACACCTTGCGAAAGTCATGGAGCTCCTTGACAAGGGCGTTATCAGTATTAGGCAGGCAAAAGAGATGGCTGAGTACATAGCAAAGCAGGGCAAGGACCCGGAGGCCCTAATTAAAGAGCTAGGTTATGAGAGAATCACCGACAAGAGCCTACTTAAGCGCATTGTTGAGGAGGTCTTTCATGAGAACCCCAAAGCGGTGAGGGACGCGCTAGAGAACCCTAAGGCGGTAAACTTCTTGGTTGGAATGGTCATGAGGAAGACCCGAGGGAGAGCAGATCCTGCTATTACGAGAAGACTTATTGAGGAGAAGCTTCAACATCTCCGCACTAAGAACAAGTAGTTAGGCGGGCTCAGAGCCCCAGCCTCAATACTTCAACCTCAATACTCTTAGCATACCTTTCTGCATCATAGCTATACTCATAGCCAGCCACAACCGGTACTACCACACTTGCGCCCGAAGACTCAGATATGCTTGTTACACTATCAACTAATACATCAACATCATACACGTCAATGTATGGCTTTGCAAGCAAGTAGAAGACAACACCGTCAAACACTATGACCGCACGAGCCCAAGGAGATCCTTCATCGACCCCATACTCTTCTGTTAGCCTTTTAAACTTAGCACCCTCCATTTTACCTCCTAAGATCAATGCATTTATGACGGTGCGTACATCACTAATGAACCTTATGAGTGAAAGTGTCTTAGCATGGCTAGACTCTCTACTTTCCATTGTTGGTATTGTTGAGACTAGACTGTTTAGGATTTGCTCTTCTACTAGGCTCACGCAGTCCCACCCATAACATATATTCTTCATCAATATTGAGTTTAGGGGTAACGACGCCATATAGCTAAGGGTAACACACTCATTACAGCTATGAAAGAACATTGTTTCATGAATGCCCTCTGCATTGTATAAACGTGGTGTATAAGCCATATACTACGTTGTTTATACAAGACTATTAACGACACAAACCGCAAGTAGCTTGCTGTCCTGAAACGACTAGACCATGGTAACCTTTAGAGAAAACAATAAATAGATGAGTATTAGCCATATAACACTGCCAGTCCGATGGCCAAGAAAGAGGCGTATTGGTAGAGAAGTAATGACAAGGCAAAATAATATCTTGATAGAGAAATGCCTTGCACTCATAGAGGAGGCTAGGAAGGTTCTTGAAAACAGTTATGCTCCTTACAGCGGTATACATGTTGCAGCAGCGGTGAGGAGCAAGGACGGCTCAGTGTTTCTTGGAGTAAATATTGAGAATGCAAGTTACGGCTTAACTATATGTGCAGAACGTGCCGCTATAGCTTCAATGGTTACAGCTGGTAAAAGATCCATAGATTGTCTAGTTATAGTCTCCAACACGCCGAAACCTTTACCTCCATGTGGTGCTTGTAGACAAGTAATGGCAGAGTTTGCAGACGATAATGCAATTATAATAAGCTATTCAGTAACATCAAGCGAAATGAGGGTATGGACCCTGGGTGAGCTACTGCCACATGCTGTGAAGCCTACACACATCCTAGAAGAGACAAAAAGGCACCAGTAAATTACTAAGCCAATAAAATCTTAGTTATACAGTAGGAATACTAGGAATACTTAAATAGGTACAAGTGCTCCCCTTCCACGTGTCGTAACCGTATTGGAGCTTGGAACCCATGAAAGAGACACAGACTAAGAAAATTTCCGAACTCAAACCCGGAATGAATAATGTAACTGTCCGAGTCCGTGTTCTTGAAGCCGATGAGCCAAGAGTTATAACAACTAGGAAGGGGCAACGAACAATAAGTGAAGCAATTGTAGGCGATGAAACTGGGCGAGTAAAGCTGACACTTTGGGGCGAGGCAGCAGGCAAAGTTGAGCAGGGTGCCGCTGTTGAAATAAGTGGTGCGTGGACGACTGCTTACCGCGGCCAAGTAGTCCTTAATGTCGGCGGCAGAGGAAGAATAACAACTCTTGCTGATGAAGAGGTGGTTGGCGAGGACAGTGTCCCTGAGGAGACTCCTAAAGCCCCACACGATTGGAGACCACCTCAGAGAGGTTCAGGGAGCTTTAGGGGATACAAAACACGGAAATATCCTCGCTATTAAGGCTAGTTGACTAAGACAATAAAGGGGCAACGAGACAAAAATCACGCCATTTTTATTCTTAGATATGTCTTAGTATTAGTGCAAGTTCTACTGATAATGCCACCTGTTAGAAAACCCCGCCTTTTATCTCATAACCTCTTTGAGCAAGCCACAGTAGTCCTTCATAAACCCCTCATACGTGTCTATTTCAGTGGGTGGCAGTAAGACATTGACTACTAGACTCTCCAAAGTCTATATGAGGTTTATAGTCGCAGGCATAATACTGCTACTTATCTCCCTCATCCTCTCCATAGTAGCCATGTACAGCTATACAGCCACTAATAGCGCGCGTATACTCTTAAACTTAGACAATGGTACAGCATCGTCAGCATTATTTCAGCACATTCCATTAAACAAGTTGAAGTTCTTGAGGAATGCAAGTGTTGAAATAAACAATACTTGCGGTAGCACCATAGAGTACTATTTACTTAAAAAATACGGATCAAACTACACAATAGGACTTAGAGACACCGTTAAGCCGTACCAGGTTAAGACCATTAAGAGTATAGGAGTTGAAGATGTCATTGTGCTCAGAGCCCAAGGAGACTGTGAAAGTGTCGTACTAAACTACCACTTCTCAAGACGTCTTTACCCGTTCAAGATGCTTAGCATACCATCACTAATCCTAATGATCAGTGGAACAGCAGTACTATCTTTTGGCGCAATTCTTCGTCTCTCGGGCGTAGAGGATTTCTAGTATATTGGTTTAGAATCCAAGAATGCTAATAGTACATAGAACATTCTTGTAGTAGTACTGCTGGGTGAAGAAGTCTTGAGAATTAAAAACATTAGGAGGAGGCCAGGTGGCAGTCGAGATTTTCTTTATGGCAGAAATAGAAGGGTATACATTGTCTCAAGCATTGTGGTTTTAGTGTTTCTCGCCTATATTGCGGGTGGCGCCAAGTTGTACTCTGTAATGTACAAAGGTAGTGTGTGGGGCAATGTAACTATAGAGCTTATTGACTATTATTTTGATTCAAAACTTCCAGTAAAAAAGATACGCATATACTATTCACCATGTACAAATACGGGGTGTCTTCTTAATGAAGGGCGTAGCATCGACATACCATTATCAGCAAATTATAGAGTAAATTTGGGGCCAGCCCTTGTACATATGGTGCATGCTGTCTTAAGCGACGGAACCTATGTTCCGCCACAAATACTAAGTGGAGAGGAGGAGAACACTATAGTTGCCAAATGGATTTCAAATATTGCTAATGGCTATATTAAAGTGCGTATAGCAACACATGATATCCATATATTAGTCAGTAACAAACAAGCACAAATAGAGGAATGTACACAAGAAAGGCATAGACTCGTTAGCGTAGAGAAAATCGAAGAAGGATGTTTAATAAAAGTACCTGACATCAGCTCATACTACTTGCTATTCGATATTCATAAGGAGGTTACATACGGTGAAAATGGAAGCGTCTTGATAAAAGTAAAACCCTCACCAATAGCTAGAGTACTAGCATTAATATTGTTCGTAGTTGTCTTACTTAGACTTATTTCGAAGTTATAGCTGTGGAGAACCCTATCACCGACATGAGAACAAAGGATTAGGATTTTAGGAAAATGGCGCCAGTAAGGCCACTCTAGTAGGTGTTCGATAATCCTTAGATGTTACTCGTAAAAGTTATTGGTCTCGTGAGAACATTTTTATCCCCCTAATTAACTTTAATAGAGCATGAGCAGGTGGGTCTAATCATGAGGCAGATTCTCGCAGTCTTAATAATAGCTATATTCATTCTCCCGGTCTTCGGAACCATAGCACACGCACAGCAGACAGGGCCAGCAACGGAGGAGATAGAATGGATCTCAGTAGGCCTAGAGCAAGTCGCCAACGCGCTTGAAACTGGCCAAATAGATGTCTACGTCTTCGGTCTGAGACCAGCAGCGGCCCAGCAGCTAGCTGGTAAGCCCGGAATAAAGCTATACCAGGCATTCGCAGGCCTAGTTGACATAGGTCTTAACCCAGCCCCAGTAATGATAGTAGCCCTACCAGGTCAGCACGACAAGGCTAGTGCAGCACAAGCCTTAGGCATAGACCCTGTAGCCATAGCCTATGCAACATACATACCGCCTGACGCTGATCTCGACGAGATAAACAGTAAGCCCTTTGCTGGCGTCACTATAGACAAGACAGATATAACAGTCGTTGAGCTCTGTGCAAAGCCCTTAACAGAAGTGACCCAGGGCGAGATACTCTGGGAGAGCGACAAATATGAGATCAACCCATTCTGTTTCAGAGACATAAGATTCGCACTAAACTACGTGATTGACCGCGACTTCATAATCAAGAACATCTATAAGGGCTTTGCCATAGCAAAGTATACCTTCTATGGCCCCGACGACCCAACATATGTTGAGCTTATAGAC
>JALTZF010000087.1 GCA_027046265.1 Pyrodictiaceae archaeon | reverse complement strand
TCTACACGCTGCTCGGCAGCCTCAAAGCCCAAGGCCTCATACAAGTACCGGACAGTGATGTAGACGAGTCACTCCAAGAACTCTCTGTGGGTGCTGACAAGGCTAGGGCTAAGGCGAGAGAGATGGCTTCATGGGTAGCAAACACTACTACGATACCAGTCTTAGTAGCTCCAGAGCCCTATTACCCACTAGCTATTCGTGCAAGGAGCGAGTTTGCTGAGAACAGTAAACTGTTCACAGTAGCCACAATGCTCCCAGAAGCAGGCCACAACGAGCTAGAAGCATGGGCCTCTACACAGCACCCACTAGAGTTCATAGTATTTGACCCAGCTGAGGAGCCCTGGGCCAGGCTTATGAGCGAAGCACTGGGACTAGCTAGGCCTACGAGTATACATAGACTAGTCCTCCACGGAGGCTCTATGCTGACAAAACTCGTGTGGGGCACATGGGTCGTAGGACTAGCCTCAATCGAGGCTGCCCAGAGAAGGGGCTTAGACCCAGAGAAGCTCACAGCAGTTAAGGCGTTTAGGAGTATTGTAGAGAAGACTACAGCTTGGAGAGCTTAACCAGCCAGCTTAGACCCACGCTGTGAACCCTATATAATAACAACTTTTATAGGTGGATAAGCCCGTACCCCGGCTCGGAGGAGATAGAGATATGCCCAGCGAATATCTCACCCAGCTAAAGGACCTAATCAAGGAGAAGGCTAAGGAAAAAGGACTAAAAGTAATGGTTGTTGGCTCAACGCTGAAGCTAGTAAAAGAAGGAGAAACCGTGATGAACGTATCTGATAGAGGAGAAATAGTAGAGATAAGCTTCAAAGGCCAAAAATACACGTACGACAAGTGGTACACTAAGCCAGAACACTTGGCCAACACGATTAAACAAGTACTCGAAGTCCAATTCAAATAGCCTACAAACCCCAACTCCAACAAGTCAATAGCCGCTCCTACCACTTATTTTTAGTAGAATAATGGTGTAATACCACTGCTATAAGACCTTAATACGGCTCAACCCCACTACACTACTATATTAATGGGGCTATGTGGAACCCTGGGGATGCACCTCCGCAGAGCCCCAGAGGAAAGGGGCTGTGGTGACCGGACACCTCACCGAGCCCGGCGCATCTGCACTATAATCTTTGCCTTGTACTCGCTCTCTTCTAAAGACATGCTTTCACTAGGCCTTGGTTCTAGGCTCTATTCACGCTAAGCTTAGCGGAGACACGTACTTCACTTCTCTAACTCTCCGGTAGGCCTCATCGTAGCTTGTAATAGGCTCCTTAGTAGCTACAGCTACTGCGGCATGGAGAGAGTCAAAGTATGAGAGACCATACTCTTTTCGGAGCTTCCACGCTAGGGCGAAGTGGATAGAGCTGGGCTCTACTATGGTTATGCCATAGAATTCTAGGAGCTTGTGGAGACTCTCATAGTAGGCTGGGAGGTTGACTTCTAGTCTCCCAGTCTTGACGAGCAAGTCAAGCTCTACTAGTGCGTAAGGTGAAAGCTTAAGCTTACCAATATTCTTCTGTAATACTCTAACTGCCTCAAAGTGATGGACATCGCTTGTCGATGAAAGAGCTATTATGAAGTCTGTTTCAACTATGACCATCTCTCCCTCAGCCTCTGGACAGCCTCTTCTTCAGCAAGTCTTCTGAGGCGACGTATCTCCTGTGCGACATTACTAGTACCCTTAACAACGTTAGCAGTTAGCTCCTCTAACGGGTCGACAATTGGAGTTATAACAAGCTTGCCTTCCTCCACTCTAAGCTTGACCAAATTCTTGATTCCAAGCTCTTCTCTAATCTCTTTAGGTATCAGTATTCTACCCTTACTATCCACTCTACCTATGGTTTCCACGTTCCCACCAAGAATGAATGCATGGTGGGAATAATATTAAGGTTTTTACCGTATAAACTCTTGCCATAGGCTAAAGGGTTTTTGAAGCAGTGTAGTTGAGGGTTTCAGCGTTACTGTCCCGTAAGTTAACGTGTTTTAGGCTATGGATTGAGATTAGGTTCTGTGTATAGTTAATGCTTCAATGCTGCACACTGTATAAACTTGGCTAAGTTGCAACTATATTTATAGTTCTTATTTCCTTGTGTCTGGTGGCTTGTTTTATAGCTTGTACTGTGTAGGTGGGGATGTGGGTGGGTGTAGAGGTTTTGGCTAGGTTTACTGTTGAGGGTGTCAGTGATGCTGTTAAGGCTCTGAAGACCCTATTGGGGTCTAGGAGGCCATGCTTAGTAGCGTTAGATATTGATGGTACTATTACTGAGGAACGTAGCCATGATAATTTCAGAGTTGATGCTGGTGTTATAGAGGGCATTAGAGTTCTTGAGGATCTTGGTGTTATCACGTTGTTTGTTACTGGTAATTCTGTTCCTGTAGTTGCTGGTTTTGCACGATATATTGGTAGTACTGGGCCACAAGTAGCGGAGAATGGCTGTGTGGTCTTCTACGAGGGTGTGCTGTGGAGAGTTTGCCGTGGAACTGCTAGGGCTGCTGCCAGGATTGTAGAGGAAGAGTTTTCGGGTATTGTTGTTCCTAGCTGGCAGAACTACTGTAGACTACATGACTACGCGTTTGCAGTAAAGAGAGGATTTGATCCAAGCGAGGTCGCTGAGTCTATTTCGAGGCTTTTAGCTGAGAGAAACGTTAGGGCAAAGATAAGTAATAGTGGCTATGCTATCCACATACGCCCACCCGATGCCAGTAAGGCTTCTGGGTTAGAGTTTGCAGCTAGGCTATTAGGACATAGTAGAGACTGCGTAGTAGCTGTTGGCGATTCTAGTATTGATGCTGAGATGAGGAGTGCTACCAGAGTCCTCGTGGCAGTTGGCAATGCTGATAGAGAGCTTGTAAAGGAGGCTGACATAGTTGTAGGAATGTCCAGTGGCCAGGCTACAAGGATTGTGCTAAAAGCTATAGCTGGAATAGTTAGAGAGCAGGCATGAAGACTATAAGACTTCTTCCTACTTGTCTTCTCATGAGGGCATCGTATTATAGAGGTGTAGGAGTTACCGAAGATTTATGGCATAGTTCTAATTTAGGCTTAGCTCTTTACCCCGCAAGCTGGACAATGTGGTGTACTTTGTAGCTGTGATTACTGTCTTTTGAATGTGTGGTGGTTGAATTATGAGGAGAATCCTACCCATACTAGGCCTAGTACTACTCATTACCGCAGTGGGGTTCTTTGCTCTTAGAGTAGAATCGATGAGCAATGGAGCGCCTCAGCTTAACTGTGTTCAGTGCCACGTGGGCGCTGATCAGAACCCAGCAGAATTCACTATTGAGGGGCTACCAGAACAGTTTGAGCCCGGTAAGACATACAAGATAACGTTGAAGATAACGAAGGGCCCAGACTGCTCTGGTGGAGTAGCCTGTGGAGGCTTCGCAGTAGAAGTTGATGCTGGCGAGCTAGTGGTTACCGATGAAAAGAACACCTTCATAGCAACCGCTCCTACAGGAGAAAACTTGCTCACTCATACCAAGGACGGCTCTCTCCTACGTGAGTGGAGTTTTGAGTGGAAAGCACCAGAAGACGCTACTCCAGTAACGTTCAAGATCTCAGTAATAGCTGCAAACGGCGACGGTAGCTTCAACGGTGACGCGTATGCACATGAGGAGATAACTGTTAAGCCTGCAGAAAAGCCCAAGCCTACACCAATAGTGACAACTAAAGTTGTAACTGAAGAGAAGGTCTCTACAGTACTCACAACAACTCCTGCTGGCACAGTAACAGAGAGGAATCCAGCACTAGCAATAACAGTAGCAGTAGTAGTATTCATAGTGGCTACTACAGGGTATCTCGTAGCTACGAGAAAGAAGTAGGCGGCTCAGGTAACAATAAACGGTGCGTGAACTAAATATTTTTAAGTTTTTAATACACTTGCACCAGGACACTCTATAATTTTTACCATATTATTAAAAGGCGCTGCATAGAGGAGCTAAGCCTGGCAAGGATAGAGAACAAGGGCCAGCAATACTTACACACGACCTGTAGAACAACGTGACACTATGGTGTGTAGTGAATGGCAGAAAGTGGTGGAACTACTGCCGTCCTATGCTTAGCCGGCATAGATCTTGGACTCTGCACTGAGAAAACAAGCCTGCAACTTAGCGACAAAGATAAGCTAATAGACCTGGTCACTGGGATCTGGGCAGAGAATCCACAGACTCCAGTCCTGCTCGTCTCTCCATCCTTTACTGGTTTTAGCAACTTTCTTGGAGAGCTTTCTAGCCTAGGTTATAATCATTTCCTGGTAGATGTTACGGGTGTACCTGAATCCATACTGTCTGGCCTACCTTTAAAGGAGCTAGTAGAGTATTTTCTAGGCCTCCTAGAGGCTTCACTTAGTGATAGGCGTAGAGCAAGAAGAACTAGTCCTATTGTGTCTCGCCGAGAACTCCTCAAGCGCTTCTTCTTTGTACCTCCAAGACACGTTGTAGTCCCAGAGCCCACGAGTAACAGGGCATGCAGCGAAGAAGTCTGCCCCTATAATGCACTAAGTAAGGGTAGAGTGAGAGAGGATAAGTGTAGGGGGTGTATGCTCTGTGTATGGGAGTGTCCTTCAGCTTTTAAGCATCCACAGTGGACAAGTACGAGAGGACTAGTTCATGCCTACAGATATGTTGATAGGCATGGACTGGATGGTGTCCTATTCATCTGCCATAACACTCTTGACTCTCTCGACTCTATAGCTGCTGAGGCCAGCCCAGCACGCCTACTACCCTTCCACGTACCATGCATATCTTGGCTTAGCCCACAAATACTAGGAAGGCTATCTAGCCTTGGAGTATACGTGCACATATTCTACGACAAGGAAAAGTGTAGCAAGTGTAGCCTAGGGCTTGCAGCTGAGAAGGCTTCAGTGAAGCTCGGGAGTAGAGGTGTAGTAGTAGGTAGTAGTCTCATGCAGGCAAGTAGAGTAGCATTTACAGGGTATATGAGGCCGAAGAGGAGCTTAGAAGAAGTCGCTATGCTATTATCTGCAAGTATAGCAAACGAAGAAGGGGAGGGTTAGTCCTGCCTAGCTATTATCTTTAAGCTCTCAACACTAACACTCCTTAGTGGCAGTAGCTTAGAGGCCTCCCTCACAGCTCTAACACAATCCTTTACTGGTTCTCCTTGTTCTCCAACACTACAGTAGACTCTAGCCTCCCTATCCTTCTTTTCGAAATGGACTACATGGCTTGAACCAGGATTGAGTGATTCCACAAAGGCTAGGGTGCGCGCCTCCTCAGTTTCTCTTGGGCCAATATAGTCTCTAAGTACACTTAGTGCTTCTTCAGCCTTGCCACCAAGTAGCTCTATGAGGCCTTCAATACTTATGGCTGCAAGCCTGCGCTCAAATAGTTCTTGTGGACTGCCAGGCCCCTCTACGAGGAAGTGTAAGAGGCCAGCCAATAGGACTGTGTGGTTGACGCCTAGAACAGATAGCCATGACACAGATTCACCATAGTGAAGTCTTCCAAGGCCATACTCATAGCTTAAAGCAAGAGACATTAATCCTGAAAGACCCTTCCTACTAGCAGCAATTAGCGCTGAATAGAGTCCTTCTAGTCCCGTAAGAGCCTGCACTCCTAGCGTGGGCTTAGCTCCATAGAGTTCTCCGAGAATCTCTGAAGCCTTATTAACAGCCTTGTCTGGATCTACGCCCTTTCTGTATATCATGTGTGCAGCAATACTGGCAAGACAGCGGCCCGGATTCTCCCCACAAACTACTACAGCTGGCCCAGAATCAAGCAGCACAGCGGCATTATGCATTCCCACAAGGTCTGCCCTGTCAAGACTTATAGATTCGGCCACAACGTCATAGCCTAAGAAAACGTAGTCTCCATAGATATCAGCATACTCCTCATCAAACAAAATAATCCTCTCTACAGGCTCTACAACCTCGTCAAGACCAGGCCCAATAATGAGCACGTGACCATCGTAGCTTACTGCTCTAGGCAAAGCCTCCACCCCTAAAACAAGCAGCAGTAGAACCTAACAGGAAAGCATGTTTCCTAGCGATCTAGCCTCTCTTCTCTCCACCAGTAATCCTCGAGAGTATACTGCGTATGTAGTTTAGAGTAGACTGGTCAAGCTCTATTTCCTCACGAGCAATAGCCTCATTTAACCATTCTTTTACACTATTATCTGAAAGAAAGCCAAAAGCTATGTAGGCTTTTGCTACCCCCTCATGCCTCTCAGCAGTCTTGATAACCTCTTCGAGGGCTTTAGGGCTCGGAGCCTCAACATAGAATACTAGAAATGACGGCTTACCAGCCTCGTAGACTTCGAACCCTAGTTGCTCAAGGTAATTCTTTAGCTCACTCCTCCTAGGCTCTTCGCGGTATGGCTGGGTCAACAAGAAGAAGCCTGATGCGAAAGCCATGCCTCTACTTCACCACGCACAACCCCTTCATTTTTCACAGGAACATGCAGGCCAAGGATAATAAAGGTGTAGTACTAAAATGTTAGGTTCCGCTCCCCTTTCCCCGGATCCTAAGCCCTAGGCTTAGAACCCCGTAGGGGCAGGCTTCTACGCATCTACCACAGTGGAAGCAGCGGTAATCTATTATGTCTCTTTTCTCCCTAATATAGTCTAGCAACTCAATACTTGTAGGGCAGGCTAAGCTGCAGAGGCCGCATCCAAGACATTTCTCAGCATTAACAACTTTTACTTTGAGGGGTGAATACTTGTTTGTGACAAAGCCGTAGAACGCGCCTACAGGGCATAGGAACCTGCACCATAGTCTTTTGATGCCAAACAAGTATTCTGCAGCAATGTTGGCGAATAGGGCTATGCCAGTTATAGTAGTCCACGCCATGACAAGTCCTAGTGTTGCACCTGGTATGTTGTAGATTACGCCTACAAGCATGCTCCCAAGCTTTGTAGCACCTGCTATAGGTGATACAGTAGTGTAGAAGGGTTGGCCTAGAACCATGGATAAGACAAGGAACAAAGCCATGGCAAGCAGTGGCAATAACTTCTCAACCTTGCCAGGTGAGTGGGGCTTTGTTAGGGGTAGACGTGGGTTATTCACTTTTCTCTCAAAAATGCTGAATAGGAGGTCCATGGGGCAGACCCAGCCACAAAAAGCTCTACCCAGGAATGAGTATAAAGTGAACACGACAAGTACAGCTAAGATTGACTCTGTGCTTATAGAGCCACGCGAAGCAGCAACGTGTTCTAGCCATGCAAACACGTCTAGCATTGGTACTGTCTTTAGTATACGGCTTGAAGCTAGTGTGCCAACAACTATACTGCCAGAAACGAGCAACTGTGTAGAGAATAATACAATGACTATGAGTTGGAGAATTCTCCTAGCAATAGTATACCTTCCACGTGGCGGGATACCCCTAATTCTAAGCCAGAACTTGCGGTGCCTTACACGTGGAGGCATAATCTTACACCTCTATCCTACACTATGACTAGAAGCTTGCGTCATCACTACTGGTATTGCCTAGGATCCGCGAGCTTGTCTTCTTGGTCTCTAGCTTCTCTTCAATAAACCCCCTAACATTCTGGATGTAATCAGTGTTAATCGCTGTCCTCCACGTAGCTTTAAACGGGTCTTTCCTCTCCGTCTCTTGTATAAGCTTAAGGTATTCCTCGTAGCTCATACCAGTATTCTTGTAGTTCCTCGTCCTCTCCTCGTAGACTCCGCGTGGGAGAACATGGATAGCTGAGCCCCCGATAGGGCACGCACTAACACAGAGACCACAACCCGTACACTTGTCAGGTCTTACCCTAGTATGTAGACCCCACTCCGTGAATGTAAACTCAAATACTTCAGAGCCAAAGGGGCAGGCTTTAGCACAGCTCTTACAGTCACCACTATTCCATGCCCAGCATAGATCGGGGTCTATTAGTGCAATACCCATCCCAGCTTCTTCTCTTGGAACCTCTTCGAGGGCCCCAGTTGGGCATACCCTAGTGCATTCCATACAGAGAGTACAAGGCCTATACATTACATCATCTACTACTGGCGTCCCCACCTTGCGTAGCCCACCACGCTCGTCAACAAGCCTTATAGCGTAGTACCCCATGTAGCTACAAGCAAAATAGCATAACCCACACCTTACACACTTAGAGTAAAAGTCTTCACGTGCACCTGGAGGAAGGAGTTCAAACCTATCCTCCTCATAGGGCTTAGTATAGGCCATACACTTGTCTGGCAAGAGTGGGTTAGCTACACACTTCCTGCCATTCTTCTCAATGACAAAACCCAGCATGTCGTAATACTCAAGCCTTTCCTTGTCATCTTCAAGAAAGAAGAACTCGTAATACCCGCCAGCTCCTCTACCGCCATCAGATGAGATGGCAGCATCAATGGCGAACTTTGAGGACAAAGATGCTGCTGCAATAACTATGGCTGTCTTTATGAACTCTCTACGGCTTACACCACGCCTCTTCTCATTATTCATGAGGCTTCTCACCATTAACTGGCATGATGCATTGCACTATGCTTTGCCGCTTCTGCAAAGAGATAATCTTACACGGTGTAGAACTGGTAAATACTGGTTTTTTAGGGTTTTTACTGAAGTTTATGGATGGTTTAGTGTATGTTTAAGAGAAAAATTATTCAATAACACCAAGCACCTACCTTTCATGAGAAGGCTGAGAAAGTCGATAAAAAGTAAGTGGGTTAAAAAGAATACAATACCGATGTGATTAGATTACTCTAATACTGAACTTGGGCTTTGCTGTCTGCGCTGTCTCACTTGTAGGTATCTCGTCTGGCCGCGCCTTTCTTATCCTTGCAGCACATGTCTTGTAGTCTGGCTGGAAGAAGTATGGCTGCACGTCGTAGTTATCTAGTGTTAGCGCGTTTGCCAGCTTGTTCTCATCAAACCATGGTATGAACACGTAGTCTTCTCTTGGGCCACCCAGGCCAGTCTTGGGGTCTAGTACGACTGCTTTAACGGTCACCTTGCCTCTTGGGCTCTCCACTGTAACCCAGTCGCCATCCTTGATTCCTAGTTTCTCTGCTAGCTCCTTACGTATCTCCACGTATGCTTCTGGCTTGACCCTCTTGAGTTCTGGTACGCGGCCTGTCATCGTGGCTGTGTGCCAGTGCTCTACTATACGGCCAGTAGTCGCTACTAGCTCGTAGCCAGTGGCATCCCTTACTGTTATTACTTCACCAGTATCAAGCTTGTACTTGAGAGCGAAGCCTGGTGCTTCAGCTGGTGCTAGTGCTAGCTCGAATAGCGCCTGTATGTCGTCACGGTTTGTCCTTAATGCTTCACCCCAAGACTTTGTGGCTAGCACCTCTAGAGCCTTCTCTGGGTCGCCGCTTGCAGGTGTTGCAGTATACTTCTCTACTACTTTAAACGGGCCCTTGGGCTCGCTAAATACTGAGATTTTACCGCCAAAGACTGTGTCTACATCTAGTACTTCGCGTGTAATTATGATCTCTTTGTTTATCTTTACCTCGCCAGTTTCATGGTCAACTATTACTGGTAGCCATGGTCTTGCCCACACGGTCATCCTGCCAGTTGGCTTAGCGTAGAAGACTACATACCAGTCACCAGGCAGTACTTTCGTCTTCTTGTATTCTAGGTCGTCTATCTCTTCTACTATGTGCTTGAGCACCCACTTCATCAGTACCGGGTTCTTAGACAGCTTACCTAGCCACTTGGCCTTGTGTACTGGGTGCACTACATTAGTGTCCAAGCCATCAATATACTTCTTTATCTCGTCAGGACTATTCATGGCCTTTACGTCATTGTAGATCTTCTTTATCACGTCGGGATCCGGCATTAGCGGATCGTACGGGTACGCGTATCTGCTTGCTGCCTCGTACTTGTCGTAGCGCATCTTGACGCTCGGGTTAGTGGCGTATTGTTCTGGTATTGGCCAGCGGAAGCCGTTGACCATCTTCCTGAAAGCCTCGCGCTTCACATAGCTGAAGTCGTAGTAGGTGTTCTTTGCTAGGCTTAGTATGTCTCTATCCCATATCCTGTTTAGGAACTCTTCGTGCCACTTCTTGTCACGGCTCTTCTCAACAATGTATCTTACCCAGCTCTTGCCAGTAGTCTTCGCAGCCTTGTCAACGTCTTCTGGGAAGAAGCCACTCACAATGCCTCTTGGCACCAGGCCCTCATCTTCTAGGGCCTTACCAATCATAGCGAATATCATGTGGTCACCAACAGCTTCGCCTGGAGGCTGTATGATGTACCTTGCCACGCTGTAGCGGCGCTCTGTACAGCCATACTTGAATTCTTTCTCGCCCCACGCAGCAGCTGGGAATATGAGGTCTGCTAGGTCAGTTGTCCTCGTGGGATAGATGTCGCTCACTACTATGAATGGGAATGCTGGGTCGTCAGCGTGTGGCTTAGCCATGCCTGCACGGAACTTGAACACGTTTGGTAGGCTATGGCCTGGGTTTGTCTCTGCTATCCATACTATCTTGAGTTGGCCAGCATTCACACGGCGGAACATTTCTACGACATGTGGGCCTGGGGCTGGGTGCACGTATACTTTCTCTACCTCCTTCTTTATAGCATCGGGGGAGAAGCCGCGTTCACGGAGGTAGTCTTCGGTCAACTTCTTCCAGATGTTCTCGACTTGCTTTCTTGCAGCCTCTACTGCTATTAGCCTACCATAAGGTAGCACATGCGCTAGACCGCCTTGGTCGCGTATGCCGCCACAAGCGTTTGGCTGTCCTGTAAGGCTTAGCGCGCCAGCACCGTACTTGCCTATCTGCCCTGTTAGTGCAAGGAGATTGAGTATCGAGTTTACTGCGTGTACTCCCTGAATCTTCTGGTTAACACCCATAGTCCATAGGACTAATAGCCTGCCCTTAGCCATCCACTTAGCTGCAAGCCTCATAGCTTCAACAGGGTCTACTTCTACAAAGGGCTCTTCGCCTGCAAGATTCACCTTGTCTGGGCTAAGCTCACCAGCCTCTATGAGCCTCTTGGCTGTCTCCCTGTTTATCAATGGTTTCTCGTCGCCAAACAGTATCTTCGCCATTACCTCGGGCTTGAACATTTCGAGGAACTTCAAGTATAGGGCAAAGCCCTTCCACCAGTCCTTCTCTACTTCCTCCTCACTCTTGTACTCCTTGCCGCTACTTGGGTAGAGCTTGTAGTTTGCTGCACTACTAGCTGTAGTACCCATGTCCCATACCTTGTTTAGGTCACCCATATCATTGTACTTGTTGTTGTACTCTTTGAATGCCCAAGTCTTAGCAGTCTTTACTGGTATAGCGAAGTCAGCGTGGCGCTTGAGCCACTTAATGTCTACATACTCGCCGCGGCACTCTACTCTCCAGTTCTCTGTGTCGACTTTGCAGCCGTCTAGGTCAAACGCTATTATGTGGGCTATAGTGTGTAGGAATGCTACGTCCATACTCCAGCGGACTGGCAGCCATAGGTCTGCTATGCTTCCACTCCTAGTCTTGCGTGGGTCTGCAAGTATGACCTTTACCTTCTCTGGGTTGTTCTGCTTCACGTTGGCAATACGGCCGAAGACTATTGGGTGTGCTTCAGCAGTATTTGTTCCTATGAGGAGGAAGGTGTCAGCGTGCACTCCGAGATCAGGCTCGGGTATATCTATGTGGTCGTAGCTAACCTCAGGCTCGTCGGCCCCGAAGCTTGTAATGTATCCTCCGACTGCGCTAACCATACACATTCGCGGGTTTCCATCGAGGTTGTTTGTATGTATCCCTCCTTTGGTGAGCTTGTTTATTACGTAGCTCTCCTCAGTGCCAAGCTGGCCACTGCCATAGTAGGCGAAGGCGTGAGGCCCATACTTCTGCAGGGCATACTTGAATAATGCAGTAAAGAACTTTACAGCTGTGTCCCAGTCGATCTCAACGTAGTTCTTCTTCAAATGCTCAACTGTTGGAACTGTAGCGTCAACATTCTTGCTGACCTGCTTATTCTTTACTCTAGGCGCTTCAGGTATCTCCTCTGGTGTTATGGGCGGCCTATTCTTGCCAGGTATGATCCAGTCCTTTATCACGAGTGGCTTCTTGAGCCTCTGCTCTAATGCGGTCTTGTTGCCTCCATAGCCTATGGCTTTGTGGATGTAGAAGGCCTTTGTACAGAGTGCACCACGGTTGACTGGGTAGTCTGATATGCCAGTAAGCGCAACAATATCTTTTGCCATGCCTGTCTCAGGGTCAAGCAGAACTTGGGCTTGTACACCACATCCAGTACCACAGAACCTGCATGGTCCTACGGGTATGACTGCAAGCTTGGGCTTAGCTGGAGTTGTCTCTGTAGCTGTAGTAGTTGCTGCTCCGGGTGTTATTGTCTCAGTAACAGTCTTAGTGGTTACCTCTTTTAGTGTTGTAGTCACAGTCTTATAGACTTCTTTCTCGCGTCCAGTACCAAAGTATGTGACTACGCCACCTACTGCTGCTAA